>NZ_CAXHOA010000050.1:0-1172 GCF_964018005.1 uncultured Dubosiella sp. | reverse complement strand
GGTTGTGGTGAAGTGGTTAACACAACGGATTGTGGCTCCGTCATTCGCGCGTTCGATCCGCGTCAGCCGCCCCATTTGAAAATACACTCTGAAGAGAATCTTCAGAGTTTTTTTATAAACAGGAAGAGGTAGACGATGAAAAAGAGATGGAAAAGAGCGTGTGTGGCTGGCTGGATGGGTTTGATGCTGGCGGGCTGCCAGCCGGCACAAGCCCCGCAAGGCGCTTGCGATAGCGACAAGGCGTGCGCGGTCGACGCGCCGCAAGCCGAAAGCGGTCTTTCGGATCCGCAGCCCTTTGAGAGGGCGCTGACTTTTTTCGAGAATGGAGAAAGCGGCGTCTTGTATTTCGGATTTGCGGATTGTCCGTGGTGCCAGGAGGCGGTGCCGGTTTTAAAGGAAGAGACCGAAAAAGCGAGACGTTCCGTCGTTTTTATTCAAACGCGGGATGAAAACCGCGAACTGGAATATACGGACGAGCAAAAAGCGCGGATCACGCCGTATATCGAAGAGTACATGTCGGAAAACGACGAAGGGGAACTGACTTTGTTTGTGCCTTGCGTGCTCGTCATGGAAAACGGGACGGTCGTATCCGGCCATGTCGGCACGGTGGATGGACATGACGCTCATGAGCGGACTATGACGGATGCGGAAAAGGAGCAGCTGCATCAAACGTACGCGGCGATGCTACGCTAGCTATTTTTCATGGAGAAAGAGATAGCGCAGGGCGTACCATGCCAAAAGCGTAAAGGAAGGAAGAAAAAGACAGCGTTCAAACGCGATCCAGTCCCGGGCGCAAACGCTTGTCAAAACATTGGTGGCGACCGGCTGCCACTGCGGGTCGAGCGCGGTAAACGCGATGGAGCCAAACAACGAGCAGCCGGTCAGCAAGCTGGTAATCCAAAGCATGTGCCGGGTGGTGGCGGCATCGCTGAAAATCAACTTAAACATGAAAAAACCTCCAACGGATGATTATACGGGATGGAAAGGCGGCTTTCGATTCAAATGCTCGTCATTTGAAAAAAAGATAAAAAGTGGTTGCATTGGCTTTTTGTTCATGCTAATATAAGTGAGCGCTAATGATTGGCGTCGACAATTATTCTTGGAGATGTACTCAAGTGGCTGAAGAGGTGCCCCTGCTAAGGGTATAGGTCGGGAAACTGGCGCGAGAGTTC
>NZ_CAXHOA010000049.1:0-1266 GCF_964018005.1 uncultured Dubosiella sp. | reverse complement strand
ATTTTTTTTGCCAAAAGTCTTTTTAATTCTGATCCAATAATTCCTTTTTCTAGATTTTTTGCACAAATTTCATAATCGTCCTGCGTAGCAATAATCGATCCGATATTACTAATTGAACCATGTATTTTTAAAACACTTCGATCATTTTCATCCCAAACTCGATAATCTGCTGGTGTTACAATAGGGGTAGCTGCACAGTAGCTTTCAAAATATGTGTCCCAATTCGTTGTAATAATCGTCCGAATATAATACTGTTCTGCTAGCTCCTTATGAAATCTAGTTGCCAAATTTTCAATTTCTGGAAAAGAATGAATATAGTTAAAACGATTTTTTATTTTTTTAATCAACTTAACACGCCCATCTGGTTTATCACAATATAACTGCATGAGCTCACTAAAAGATAAGTTATTATCTTTCACGTTTAACTCATCTTGAACCTCTTCGTAAAACGAAAAAGGCAAAACCGTTTTATTTTCTGTGCTTATTCCAGCTCCACAAAATAATACTAATTCTCCATTTTTTGCCGCCTCAATCACTTCTTTAGGCATTATAAATTTCCTTTGATTTTTACAGATATCGCATTCACAATTCATATTTTTATTAACCTTTTCTTCACATGCTCAATGCCACATAAAACTTCTGCACATAGTTGTTATCAATTGCTGTTTGAAGTTCCTCATGGTATTTCGGCTCCTTTACAATTTCCACTAATTCCTTGTTTCTTTTTTCCAGTCTTTCGATTACTTCTTCAGAAGGAATGGAATTACTCTTAGAAGAATTAACGGATTTAGAAGTAATAACTAAATTCCAAATATCGTCACTATACATAAATGACCATGGAATAACATGATCTATTGAAATATCATTTTCCTCTAGCACTTTTCCTGTATAGAAATCAATGATGTTTCCATCTTTCATTTGTGATAAAAGAATATGCTTGAATTTCGATAAGTTATTTCTTCGAATCTTAGCATCTGAAATGCCTTTTACTTTTAGAGCAATCTTAGGAGCACTATTGAACTTCTCTAAAAGTTGCGCCCACTTATAATTCATAAGCTGCGATAAGATAAACGCATAATCCTTTAACTGCTTTATCTCTTCCGAAGTAAATGTTACTATCATCGCTTTTCTATCTAATCGATAAATATCCAAATCAACCAATCTTTGATGATGATCTCTTTTGATTCGTTTAAAGCGCCAGCAAACATCATGTTCTAAGGTCTTAGCAATCGCATTGATTCGTTTTTGATAAAAATTAGGATCTGA
>NZ_CAXHOA010000048.1:0-1393 GCF_964018005.1 uncultured Dubosiella sp. | reverse complement strand
AAAAAAGAGTATGACGGCGCGCAGGATTATGATTTTATGTTCCGGGTTTTTGAGCAAACGAATAAAATCTACCATCTACCGAAGATGCTGTATCATTGGCGAATGCATTCTTTATCAACTGCTATGAATCCGGAAAGCAAAATGTATTGCTACGAGGCGGGGAAAAACGCGATTTTAGATCATTATAAGCGCATTGGTTTATCTGCGACGGTAAAGCTTTTGCCGAAACCATATTACGGTTGTTATGAAACAACGTATGCCACGCCGGGAAATCCGCTTGTTTCAGTCGTCATTCCGAACATGGATCATAGAGATGTTTTAAAAACTTGCGTGGATTCTTTATTTGAAATCAATACTTACAAAAATATTGAGATCATTATCGTGGAAAACAACTCCAGGGAATCCGAAACGTTTACATATTATCAAGAGCTGGAACGGGCGCATCCCAATGTAAAAATCGTGTACTGGAAAGATGATTTTAATTATTCGAAGATCAATAATTTTGGCGTCCAGTACGCCAAGGGCGATTATATTTTGTTTTTGAATAATGACACGGAAATGATTCGACCGGATTCGATTCAAAATATGCTTGGGGTATGCATGCGTAATGAAGTCGGGGCTGTTGGTGCCAAACTTTTATACGATGATCGGACGATTCAACACGCGGGTGTCGTGATTGGTTTTTCAGGCTATGCAGTCCATATCAACAATGGAATCGACGAGGATCAGCCGGGTTATATGATGCGGGCGCAGCTGAATTGTGACTATTCGGCGGTCACTGCCGCCTGTATGATGGTGAAAAAATCTGTCTTTGAAAAAGTGGATGGATTTGATCCTCAGTTTAAAGTGGCTTGCAACGATGTGGATTTATGTTTGAAAATTCGCGAATTAGGATATCTTGTGGTTTATGACGCTTTTTCGATTTGGTTTCACTATGAATCCAAGTCGAGAGGCTATGAGGACAGCGAAGAAAAAATAGAGCGGTTCAATAACGAGGTGGCGAAGTTTCAAAAAAAATGGGGAAAGATCCTAACAGAAGGGGATCCGTACTATAATCCAAACTTTAAAATTGAGCTGGGACCATTCATTTATTTATAGAAATAGATTGCTTGTTAGAATTTTATTTTTGTTCATGTGGGAAAATTTAACTAGAATATAAAAACTTGAGAAAGGAAACTTTATGAATGAAAAGAATTTAAAAAATCCAAAAGTGTATAAAATGATAGTTATCTTTTTTTCACTTATTATTTTGGCTCTTGCTGGATATTTTATTTACCAAATTCAAAATCTTCAAGTGCTTCCAAACAACTTGTTGATTCCAATTTGTGTCGTGATCGGATTGGTTGTCTTGATTTTGCTTGCTTTATGGAATTACTATCAGCATTTAAATTGG
>NZ_CAXHOA010000047.1:0-1855 GCF_964018005.1 uncultured Dubosiella sp. | reverse complement strand
GCTGCTTGTCAAAGCGCGCAAATAAAAAGCGAAGCTTTCGTTTTCTTCGCTTTTTTGTTTGCCGGATCCATAGAAAAAAGGAGCTGTTGCCAGCCAATGTCATTTAGTTAAAAGCTTCCGTGACATGATGGACTCTGATCTGCGTTTAGTTAAGCTCTGGATTCTCAGGATTCGGAGCTTTTCTTTTTTCATGTCGTATCTTCAATATATGATTCGTATTTTTCCGTCACGACGAAAAGACAATTTTTGTTTTCAAAAAAAATTGCCTTCTTCCTTTTGTTTCGGTTAAAATGTTCTTGGGATATTGCCGTTACGCTGGTCTATATTGAAATGGGTGGACCCGCTGGGCTTTCATATTCCGCTTGTTACTGCGATCTGGTCGTACTGGGATCAGATCCTTTTTTATTCGTTCCTCGAGTTTTCCAGCGCTGATCTTCCTTTTCAGAAACAGTCGAACATTTGTGACTCCGGTCGTAAAGTTTGGTTTGTATTTATATTTCCATCCGTCTTTTTGTTCGATCTTGACACGCTGTACTATCAAAGAGGCCACATTGTGAAGGATCAAATTGGCATAGATCTCCTGCTGGATGTATTTTCTTTTTCTCGAATGAAAATCGAGCATGCCTACAGTATACTTCAAAGCCCGGAACCCTACTTCTTCGTTCCATCGCATATGGTACAGTTCTTTAAGGTCTTCCATCGTAAATTCAGGTCCCAGGTTCGTAATCAGGCATTCATATTTTCCTTTTTCGACTTCGATCCGAACCACGCGGAGTTTCAATTTGTATTCCTGAGCGCCTCCTTTTGGCATATATTGAAATTCAGTACTCCACGGCAGATAACGATACAGATCCCGGTTCTCTTTCACTTCGTTTGTTTGTTTTCGAGTCAAGATGATCTCTACATCTTTATCAAATGTTTCTTCTGAAAAGTCAAAGGTGGATAAGATCCCGTTGGATTCGATATCTTTGACTCGAATGATGAATTTTTGGTTGTTTTCAATACAATATGCGAATGTATCGTATTTCTCGAAGCCTCGATCTGCGCAGAGGATGGATTTCTGTGGATAAAAATGATTCTTGACCATTTCCTTGAGCGCGTTGCATTCACCACTTTTTCTAGGCGAGTCGATACGAACATCTAAGAACGTCCCGTTGAGACAGTCATAGAGCGCGTTGAGATGCAGCTGTGAATAAGGTTTGCCCGACTTCACTCCACATAATGTTTCCTGATCGGACGGATCGAAAGGGATATTGACATCGGATCCATCCATCGCGATCACGTGATAGCCACGGTACAAGGATGGCGAGGGAGTATAAGACATAAGATGAAGGATACGAAGGAAGGCTTGTGAATCGAGCTTTTCACGCTGCTGGCTAAAAGCGGAACGTGTCACTTCGGTCGTAGTCCCTTCAAAGAAAGTCGTAAGTTCGGTATTCAAAGAATGAGACCCCATTTGAATGATCAAAGGAATCAGTGTTTCTGGCGGAAGTTTACGATTTCGGGAAAAATCCGAAAGCGGATTTGAACAATAACAGGTAATACTGTCGACAACAGATTGTACGGCGAAGTCGAATTGACGACGGACTTCAAGCAAAGAATCATAAGACTGGTTCATAAAAAATACCTCCTACAATTCCTACGGATTATGGAGTAAATGCTCCAAAAATTTTGTCAAGTGATATTTGCAAAATTTTAAAAATGCGAAAAAAAAAGCACTCTCCATTGAATGGAGAATGCTTTCTAGAACCTCGATATCATTTAACTAAATGACATTGGTTGCCAGCCCCTAATTTCATTTCAATCCATGATTTCTTGGTTAAGTTTTTTTGAATTAAGCGATTGCTTTCATTGC
>NZ_CAXHOA010000046.1:0-1954 GCF_964018005.1 uncultured Dubosiella sp. | reverse complement strand
GCTCCTATCCCCGCCGTCGTCAATCTCGCGGCAAACATCCTCGTCAAACAATCCCCAAACGTACGACCAACGGTAAAACTTACCGCCGATTTTTACAATCGCTTCTTTTCCGTACCCTTTCATTTTTAGTACCCCGCTTTCACAAGTTCAAGCGCGTACGCGACGCGTTTTTCCTGGTTTTCGTCCTCGTATGCGTTCTCATACATCCAGTCAAGAAATTCGCCGTCACGTGCTATTTCACAGCGCGCCTGATACGCGCTATAAGTGTCGATGTTTCCATCGCCATTAAAGCGCGCATACTCGTCCATATAGCGATAGTCGCCGTAAAACGTCGCCCTAACAGCTTCCATCGGCGCCATGTTTTCGAAAAGCGTTTCGTCGTTTTCCAAAAACATTTCATCGCCGTTTTGCGTCGCGAACTCGTTGTAGCATGCTATCAGGTCGCTGTCATCCATCGCCTCAATATAAGGTCGTACGACCTCATCAATCGCGTATTCGCGCGTGTCGATGGTTCCCCAACGCTCGTACTGTGTCATCATGAGCGCGGAAGTTTCCAGATTTTGCGTATTTTTAATATTTTCCATATTTTTATTGTCCTTTCATATAAAACGCCCGGGCTTTTCGCCCGGGGCTTTAATTAATTTTTTACTTGACTTTCAATACCGGGAACGTGCTATACTTTTTATAGTCGTCGTATAAACCGGCGTCTTTTAACTTGTCGGTGTCAACGCTTTGGCGCTTGCCTTCTTTTAACTCAACGACAAGCCCATTTTCGAGCGTTTCCACCGTGACGCCTTTAGCCGTGTAGTACTCAACCAATCCGGCTTTCAAGGCGTCTTTTTCTTTTTTCAGACGCATAATCGCGTTTTCAAGCTCATACAGGCGTTTTGTTTCTTCCTGCTTTTCCTTGCTGATTCTCATTTTTGCGCCTCCTGAACGGCGACCACGTGGAAATGGTCGCCGCACTTAACGGCATCCAGGTTTTCTTTCCCTCTCGCCGTTTCCGCTTGTATATGACCCGTCGCGGTCAACAGCAAGCACAGCGCTATTTTTACCGCGCCCGTCATGCTAGCACCCCCGCCATACTCTTTTTGAGCATTTCCGCGTTTTGCTTCATCAAAAGTTCGATCGCTTTTTCAACCGGCTTTTTCTTTCTTTTAAACATTTTCTTTTTCCTCTCTTTCTTTTTAGCCCCCACGGTTTGGCGTCTTTCTACTGTCCGTTTATCGGGATAGGGCGCGCGATGTATGCGATACAACCCATTTAACCCGCGCCATTCAAGCGGCGCGCCTTGCGTGTGGATTCACTTTTCAAATATCCCCGCCGACCCCCGCCGGCTTCCTGTACCTGTCCCCTTGGTACACCCTTATAGTACACCTAAAAAGATTGCTAGTCAATACTTAAAGTAAACTTTTTTGATTTTTTTGTTTTGCTTTTTGGCGGCAAAGTTTACTTTTTTGGCGGATTGATATATCATACAGACAGAAAGGAGGGCGTATCATGGTAGGGAAAAAGATAAAGGCGCTTTTATTTTTAAAGGATAAAAAGCAGATTGACACACTAGGAGTGTTGGGCGTGTCCAGCAAGCAAGCTTTAAGCACTAAGTTTGCGCTTAACCGCTTTGCGGTTAAAGATCTCATTAAAATATGCGGGTTGCTAGATTGTGAGCTGATTGTTAAGGATAAGAGCACGGGCAAAGATTTAATATCTTTTGACATTGACGACGTATAAGACGGCGCGGACTAACACCGCGCTTTTTCTTTTTGCCCGATCGGCGCGGCTGTTTCCCATCCATCTATATATAGAGCGCTCGTTCCATCCATTCGTTTCTAATTGTGTGATTTTCTTCACATATTTAATCCATTTCATCCCTTTTTCATTTTCTGCTTGGTACCAAGGCGGAAAAAAAGGGATGATTATGTGATTATATGTGATTCATTCGTTTATAGTTTGT
>NZ_CAXHOA010000045.1:0-2110 GCF_964018005.1 uncultured Dubosiella sp. | reverse complement strand
TACGTGATTCCTTTCAGGAAGTCATTTCCTTTTGTCTTCACTTCCATGTACAGTTTATCCAATTCCAAACCTTTCACATTTTTCTCAAGATTGATTTCCTGTTTTTGTGTCGTTTTGTCTTCGCTCTTCTCCGGTTTCTCCGGAGTCGGGGCTGCGCATCCGCACAGTAACGCCCCGATCAACAGACAGATTTTTATATTTTTCATCCTCTTCTTTTCCTTTCTTTACATGCAGTATTCGATTTCAGCGCATTCATAACGTGCTTTTGTCGCTTGCCACAACACGTTGTCACGAATCCGGTACCGCTCCACCACCATAGGATACATCCCTCTTCGAAACACGTATTCCAATCCAATCGGCATATACAGCACGTCTTTCAATGGCAAAAGCAGGCGTTGGGAAACGTTTTTCGCCGTATCGAGATCCATACCACCCAAATACACGTACGTGTCGCAGTTGTTGATGATCGTCTGCGCGTCGCCCGCGCCATACATCGCGACAAGCTGCGACTCCGACTGCAAAAGGATCGTGGCGGAAATGCCCTTTTCCCGAATGACGGAAATCATGCGCGGAAAGCTTTCCAAGGTGCTTGCGGTCGCAAAGTCGTCAAAGACGAATCGAACCGGAATCGGGAGCTTGCCAAAACACTCCCGCTCGCCGAGCGCGAACAGGCGCTGGATCGCGTACTCGTATATCAAATTCGTCAAACGCTGGGTCGTCGCGTCCGCCGGATCGACCGTGATCCACACAATCGTTTTCCGATCCACCAGCTCGTCAAAATTCATCCGGGATTTCAATTCGAGATCCTCGAACAAATCCGGATTGAAAAAGTTGTTCAAGGCGCTACTGACGACCGAATAAATGCAGCGCGCCGTCTTTTCGGAATTTTTGCTAAAGGTGCTCCACCGCTGCGCCGCCATCGTGTCCGGGTCCATATCCTGAAACCATTGATTCTCTTCGATCGCGAAGTGGTTGCGCGATGGCCGAAACTGCATCGACGAATGAAATTCCATGACCGAGCGCATCGACTTGTCGAACCAGTCGTTTTGCCAAATAAGTGCGATTTCCGCGCTTAGAAGATCAATCGCGGTTTCATCCCAATACGGATCGCCGCGCCAGTCTGTACCTTTGGCGCATACGATGCGCCTTGCCAAATCGACAATGTCGTGCTCGGAACGCACGTCGTCCATCGGATCGTAAAAATAGCGGCTTCCTGCCATATCGGCTAAATTCAAATCCACGACCCGATAGCCTCGTTCCAAAAACAAAGGCGTGTACATATCCACGATTCGACGTTTCGTCACAGTCACGACGAGCGATGAAGAAAACGTTTCGAGCAGCATCGGCTCCACGATCGACATCGTCTTGCCGCTCCCGGAACCACCGCAAACGAGAATGTTGTTGTTGAGATTCGTTTCCTCGCAATCTGTGCTGAACACACAGTCTTGTCCTAAAATCATTTTTTCTGTTTTCATTTTTTCCTCCTTAGCCGCATTACTTTGACTTTTACTTTTTTACTCATTGACGAATCTCTTTTTGCCAAGGAGGAATGCCCGGCTCGCCCACACGAGCCGGTTGCTTTCTTGTACAAACCATTCGGGTGACAATCGCATCCGAACGCGATTTTTTCCAGATGAAGAAAACTCTTATGACCGTTCCTTCATTCCTTTTCAATATAAATTTCTCACGTATCCCTTCTATTTATATTTTCAGTTACACTGCTTTTAATATTTTATCACAAAAAATCATGTTTCTTTACTGATTTATTGGACTTATAACCAATGTGACAAATCCAAATAAAAAAGGAAGACACGTCTTTTCGTTTATCAAAAAGCGTTTTCGTCTTCCTTTTTCTCAAGCTTAGCAAAAGGAATGATTGAATCCTGGCTCAGATATTCCATCGCGCAGATGGAATCCAATGGGAGGCACAGTCCATAAGGTAAATTTAGATGATTAAATCATGGGCAGATGAAGCGCGGGAAGATTTCGAATATTGGACACAGCAAGACCGGAAGACGCTTCGTCTATATCTTGAGCGCCATAATAACTCCTCAAAATTAAAAAAAATTCATTTTTGAGGAGTTTTCATTCCTTTCATCGCGAAAAAAAA
>NZ_CAXHOA010000044.1:0-3174 GCF_964018005.1 uncultured Dubosiella sp. | reverse complement strand
CCATATTTCACACAGGCGTCCAGCAAGGTTGTTGTTCCAATCACGTTTGTGCGGACAAAAATCTCCGGATCATCAATCGAGCGGTCCACGTGACTTTCAGCCGCGAAGTTGACCACCACATCCGGTTTTTCTTTTTCAAACAAATCAAAAATGAAATCCCGGTCCGCGATGTCCCCTTTAATAAACTTGTAGTTTGGCTTGTCTTCCACCGGTTTGCAAGTTTCCAAATTGCCAGCGTATGTCAACGCATCCAAATTGATGATTTCATCTTCCGGATACTTGTTGACCATATAATGCACGAAATTTCCGCCGATAAATCCGGCGCCACCAGTTACTAAAATTTTCATGTTTTTCCTCCTTTAGTATTTTTCAAAAATAATATTCAACATATTAGGCGTTAAATAGCTCTTATTGTCTAAACAAGATGGAATCATGACAAGCCAATATGCATAGCCAAAAAGAATCAAATAGACTCCAATCAAAAAAATAATTAGCCATTGTAAGTTAAAACGCCCCACTTTAAATTCAGAAATACCACTAACCCCATACGTAATAATAATCATTAGTGGAATCAAAGCTGCCATAACATAACGTCCTTGAGGTTGAAAATCAGTCATGTATGAATAGTAAAGTGAAAGAGCAATGGGTATAAAAATACAAAGCAGCAAATTTAACAATAAATTCCAGCTCGCAGTCCTATTTCTTTTTACATTTTTGATCCAAAAGATAATCCCGCTAAGTAATCCAGCCCCAAAAATTATTGTGTAAATAGAATACACCCAATCTTTCAAACGATATGCCATAAAACCAAATACACCAATAAAGCTCGTATATGAATTTTTAAACCAATTAATTGGAGCATAATATGTTCCAAAAAAAGTCGTATAGAAATCCAACCCTAAATTTTTAGGTGTGTTTCTATTGGTTGGTTTGTATGGATCCATTGCAAATATTTGTCCGTCTTCATACATGGTCTTCATTCCTAGCATATCTCCACTATGAAGAATCATATTTCGGATAAAGAACCAGCCTGCCACAAGAAATCCACTTATAAATATAATACCTACTCGTAACCAAATCTCTTTCCAGTTCATCTGCTTTTTTCTAACACTAAATCCATAGAAAAATATGCTGCATAAAATAAATCCGTACGCATTATAGTAAGTTAAGGCACATAATCCAATGCTCACCCCTAAAAGTACGCAATCTTTGTATTGCCAGTTTTCCTGCTCCCCTTTAATCCACAGGTAAATTATAAAGCCCGATACCATCACCGCGAATGAATCGTTATTCAAGTAGGATGATAAGAATATAAATTGAGGCAAAAAGCAGACCAAAGTCGCGAATAAAACAATTTGTGTTTGCTTTTTAAACAATCTTTCTCCAATCTTACAACAAATCAGCCAAGTAAACGCTCCAGAAAAAACACTCACTAATCGTGCTGAAAACAAAAGCAAACTTTGGGAAGTTGTAAAAATGGAGAATAGTTTCATAAAACCAACAGCTATCAAAGAAGGCAAGTAAGGCGTATAAGCGTATGAGAACCCCCAAATCGCATTCCGTATTGCCTCTTCATTGCCATATGGAAGATAACCTTTTTCCAAAATAAAATAGGGAACTTGATACCTCATCTCTTCATCAGGCGCATTTCCCATGGAAATTGAATACGCTCCATAAATACATAAACAAAAAACTAAGAGCATTCCTCCCCATTTAATATAAGGGTTCAATTTGATTTTCATGGTTTATCCCCCTCTTTGAAAAAATTAGACTCTTTCAAAATATAAATCGGTCTATGCTTTGTTTCTAAATACGTTTTAGACAAATATTGCCCCAAAACACCAATAGAAAGCAGTTGAACACCACCAATCAACATAATGATACATACTAGCGAAGGCCATCCACTAACAGGATCTCCAAAAACTAGAGTGCGGATAATGATGACAATAATCATAATAAACGCCACCAATGAAAACAAGATTCCGAAAATCGACGCAATTTGTAATGGCGCCACACTAAACGCTGTAATACCTTCCAGGGAGTACTTAAACAACTTCCAAAAAGACCACTTTGTCTCTCCAGCTACTCGTTCGACATTTTCAAATTCAATCCATTTTGTATCGTAGCCAATCCATCCAAAAATACCTTTAGAAAACCGATTGTATTCTTTCATCTCTAAAATCGTATCGACCATGCTTCTCTTCATTAAGCGATAATCTCGTGCTCCATCTACAATATCCGCGTCTGAAATTCGGTTAATGATTCGATAAAACATTCTAGCAAAAAAAGATCGAATCGGCGGCTCTCCTTTTCGAGTGACCCGACGAGTTGCGGCACTATCATATCCTTCTTCCTGAATCGCAGCCATCATTTCCGGCAACAATGCCGGAGGATCTTGCAAGTCCGCATCCATTAAAACACAATAATCGCCTGTACTATTTTCCAGTCCGGCATAAATAGCCGCCTCTTTTCCAAAATTTCTCGAAAAAGAAACATACTTGACTCGATTATCTTTTCGAGCCAATTCTTTCGATAATGTTAATGTCTTATCCTTTGATCCGTCATTTACAAAAATAAATTCAAATTCAAATGTATCCATTTGAGACGCTGTCTTGATTATTTCCTCATAAAAGTATGGCAAAGCTTCTTCTTCGTTATAGCAGGGAACGATTACACTGATTTTTTCTTTCATTGTCTTCCTCCCTCTTTAAAGACGAATACTTTACTTAATATATAGTTGGCAATAATGACTAAAATATTCGCAAGTACTTTCGCGATTAGATTACTCGCTGTTAAAATATCCACCAACAACCACATCACAATCATATCCAACGCAAGCGTAGATAAACGAGAAGAAAAAAATTTTGTGACTTCTTTTCCAATATCTTCTGATTTTGATTCAAATACGTATTTACGATTTGTGACATACGCAAAAATGACACTCATGATCCACGCTAACACATTCGCAATCAAATATTGAATATGGAATACCTCGGCGCACAACGCAAACACAACGATATTGACAACTGTCGTTAAGACCCCAAAAATTAAATAGTTGATAATTTCTTTGTTTTTCCTGTATAGACTAACAATTTTTTCCATACACAAACCGATTATCCGATTCTTCCAATGCAGGGCCGTTCTCGTCTTTCTCACTCAACACAGGCTCCAAGC
>NZ_CAXHOA010000043.1:0-4489 GCF_964018005.1 uncultured Dubosiella sp. | reverse complement strand
GTGTTCAACGGTAAAGTGGATCTCTCCCAAAACAAAACGGACGAGGAAAAAATGAAGGACGACTACTTCACAAAAGGCAAAAAAGACATTACCGACGAGGAAGTGGCGGAGTTCAAAGCGAAAAACAATTTGTAAAAAATGAAGGACGGTCAACGCGGATCGTCCTTTCTTTTTCTAAGTTAAAGCGTCTGCCACTTATTCCGATTGGCATTTCCAAGCGCGCGAATGGTTATCCTAACCGAATCATCTCGTCCAAGCTGTGTTTCGCTTTTTTGATCGTGTCCTCGTCCAAAACGATTTCCTCACCCGCTTTACCAAGCAACGTGTTGTAAATATCCATCAACGTCGTTGCTTTCATGTCCGTGCACATTAAGCGGTTGGACAAGGCGTAAAACTTTTTGTCCGGGCATTCGAACTGCAAATGCTCCACGATGCTCGTTTCCGTTCCGATAATAAACGACTCGTTTTTAGAATTCCTGGCAAACGCCATGATGCCCGTCGTCGAACCAACATAATCCGCTTGTTCTACGACTTCTTTTGGACACTCCGGATGCACCAACAGCAACGCGTCCGGATGAAGCGCTTTCGCTTTTTCCACATCCGCTTTCGTCATGGAAAAATGGTGAGGGCATCCGCCTTGAATGCATTTAAACGTCTTGTCGGGAATTTGGGCGGCGACAAACGAGCCCAGATTGGGATCCGGAATAAAAAGAATTTTGTCATTCTTTATTTTTCGGCACACTTCCACCGCGCAAGACGATGTGACACACGCGTCAGCGAGCGTTTTTAACTCCGCGGTCGTATTTACATACGCCACGACGCTGTAATCTGGATTTTCCGCTTTGATTTTTTCCAGCTCCGCGCTTGTCAGCTGCTCCGCCATCGGGCATCCAGCTGTCGGATTGGGCAAATACACATGTTTATCCGGGCAAAGGATCTTACACGTTTCCGCCATAAATCGAACGCCGCACATGAGGATGTTTTCATTCGAGTCGGTTTGCGCCTTTTGCGCCAAGCCAAATGAATCTCCCACATAATTCGCGATTTCTAAAACATCCTGCCCTTGATAGGCGTGGACTAAAATCGTCGTGCCCGTTTCCTTTTTCAATCGTTGGATTTCTTCTTTGATTTCCTGTACTGTCATGCTTCCTCCATCCCGCTTTCTTCTTTTTCCCATGGGCTTAACGGCGCCAGCAGGCCGGCCTCCATGAGTTTTTGCTCAATCAGTTTGAGTCGCTGTTCGTTGTCCGCCTCGACCAAATGATAGTGGTAGCCGCTTGTCACCTCGCCAAGATACTTGGATTTGCTGCCCTGGAACGCCTCCATAAAGTCCCGCGCGTCCTGCCGGCTGCGAATGTCGAGATCCACGCTGATTCGTCCATACACCCGATGCGAAATGCTAACGTTTTTTACCTTTCCGCCATGGTCGACGATCAAAAACAGCTCCTGCTCGGTTTGATCCGATTCATGATACATTTTAAATTCCTTTTGAAAGGCGTGTCCCTGATCCTTGATCATAACATAACCTTTCGGCGTCGAGGCGATGCCGGACGTATACGCGCGAATGACGGTCAGGTCCTGCACGATGGCTTGCCTCGATACGTTGAATCGGGACGCTAGCGACTTCGCGGGCACCGGCACCTCGCTTTTTTTCAAGATCTCAATGATCGCGTCCCGCCTTTCTTTCGTCTTCATCCTTCCGCCCCTTCGATTGGATGCAGATTTTTCAATGAAAGATCCAGGATGCCGGCGCTATACACGATGGCTCCGCTCGAAATGAAATCCACGCCCAAATCTTTTAAGGCGCCAATCCGCTCCCTGGTGACGTTGCCGGAAATTTCCGTCTGCGCCCGTCCCGCAATGCGTTCCACCGCTTTTTTCATCGTCGCGTGGTCCATATTGTCGAGCATAATGATATCGGCGCGGGCGTCGAGGGCTTCCTGGACTTGTTCGAGCGTCTCGCATTCGATTTCGATTTTTCGGACGAAGGGCGCGTAATTTCTAGCCATTTCAATGGCTTTCGTAATCGAGCCCGCCGCGGAAATATGATTGTCTTTCAGCAGGACGCCATCGGAAAGGTTGTAGCGATGATTTGTGCCGCCACCGACCTTCACCGCGTATTTTTCAAACAAACGATTGTTTGGCGTTGTTTTCCGCGTATCCAAAAGGGTGATCGCCGTGTCTTGAAGCTGCTCGACCACTTCGTGAGTGGCGGTCGCGACACCACTCATTCGTTGTAAATAATTGAGCGCGGTTCGCTCACCCGTCAAAATCGTGCGAATATCGCCGATGACCTTTCCTAAAAGCTGGCCATTGTGCACCTTTTGTCCTTCCTCGCAAAAAAAGATGACATCGCTTTGCTCGTCCAAAAGAGTGAAAACCCGTTTAAACACGTCGAGCCCGCAAATCATTCCATCCTGCTTGCAGATCAGTTCCGCCTCGCCAAGTCTTTTTTCCGGCATGATCGCGTTCGTACTCATATCCTCGCTCGTCACATCTTCTTGCAGGGCCGATAAAATATAAGGATCGGCATTGAGTTTCATTACTACGTCATTCATGGTTTTTTCTCTCCTTTTCAATTTCTCGCAAAACATGACGACGATACTGCGCCATCGTTTTCTCTACATCACGATACCCGCTCATGTCCACATCATAGTCTTTGGCTTGTGGGACTTCATGCTGGCTAAACGTGATGTCATCAGCCGCCCGGCGCGCGAAGACAAGCGATTCCAGCAAAGAGTTGCTGGCCAGACGATTGGCGCCATGCACCTTGTTGCAGCTCGTTTCCCCGCACGCGTAAAGCCTTGGCATGCTGGTCCGGCCGGCCAGGTCGATTTTGATGCCACCCATAAAATAGTGCTGCGCCGGAACGACCGGAACCGGTTCTTCGAACACGTTGTATCCTTCTTCCAAGCATTTGGAGCAAATGTGGGGGAAATGGCTTTGGAGCGTCTCTTTTCCGATTGGCCGCAAATCTTCATACACATACGCGGAGCCGTCTTTTTTCATTTGTTCCTGAATGGCTCTGGATACGATGTCCCGCGGCTGGAGCTCGTTGGTGAAACGCCGGCCGTGGATGTCATACAGCAGGGCGCCTTCCCCGCGCAGCGACTCCGAAAGCAAAAACCGTCTTCCCTTTTGTTTCGAATAAAGCGTCGTGGGATGGATTTGAATGTAGTCGATGTTTTCCAGCTCGATGCCGTGCTTTAGACAAATGCCCAACGCGTCGCCGGTCAAACTGGCGAAATTAGTTGAATTTTCATACAGCCCGCCGATGCCCCCGCAAGCGAACACGATATCGTCGCCAAAGATCGGAATGATCGTTTTCGCTTGATCTTGCGCGACGATTCCAACGGCTTTCTCGTTTTGGATAAGAAGATCGACCATCATCGTATGGTCAAAGAGTTCGATGTTGGGCCGGCGCAAAACCGCTTCGAGCAGTTTGGATGTAATTTCCCTTCCGGTTTCATCTTCATGAAAGAGAATGCGTGGCTTGGAGTGCGCGCCTTCCTTGGTGAAGCGCAAATTTCCATCCGCATCTTTTTCAAACTCGACGCCATACCCGATCAGATCTTTGATGATCGTGTTGCTGGAGCGAATCATCAAATCCACGCTTTTGGGGTCGTTTTCATAGTGGCCGGCTTTGAGGGTGTCCTCAAAATAGGACTCGTAGTCCTCTTCGCCGCGCAGCATGCAAATGCCTCCCTGCGCCAAGTAGGAATCGGATTGTTCCAACCCTTCTTTGCAGAGCATCCCTATTTTTTTCGATTGTGGAAGATGAAGCGCGCAATACAATCCGGCCGCGCCGCATCCTACAATGACTACATCGTACCGTTTCATTCTTTTTTCCTCTGTCGTTGTGAGACTTCCTTTTCCCGCCTATTATAGCATGGCTCAATTTGTTGTCAATCACATATATTTCAGGTGTCATGACATGTAGAAAGACTAAAAAAAGAGAGAGCTTTACTCTCTGGGCTTGATGGTGACGTGGATCGAATCGCCTTCTCCCTTTTTCAGACAGGTCCGTATCGACTTTAACCTTTATAGCAAGAAGTCCCACGCTTCTAAAGTGGGGGGGGATGAATTGCGTCCATTCTATTTGTCAAGAAATAGGAAAATAATATGTTACAATAAAATCAGTCGAAAACAGGAAAGGCTGATAGACCCTTGCAGGAATGGAATCATGATAAAGACCATGTGCATATTCTGTTCAAGGCTCACCCGAAAAGTGAAATCAGCAAATTCATAAACGCATACAAAAGTACAAACAGTTGGCTTTTGAAGAAAGAATTTCCGCAAATAAGGCAGAAGTGATGGAAAGAATATTTTTTGGAGTCAGAGTTTTTGCTGAATTACAACAGGCGGAGCACTCATTGAAGCAATCAAGAAATATAATGGAAACACAGGAGCAGGAAGACAAGCGAAAAAAGAGGTGAAAAACATGGCAAACAAAGCCTATAAATTCAGAATATATCCGAATGCTGAGCAA
>NZ_CAXHOA010000042.1:0-4513 GCF_964018005.1 uncultured Dubosiella sp. | reverse complement strand
TGGAAATCACAATGATCAACGATGTGACGCCAATCCCTCACAATGGATGCCGTCCACCGAAACGACCTCGTGGATAACAAGTAAGGAGGAGAGAGGATGCAGGAATTTAAAAGAGCAACCTTCCACAAAGAATATATTGACGAAGAAAACAATTCGGCTTCGTTTGTATTTGAACCACTTGAACGTGGCTTTGGTACAACCATCGGAAACGCGGTGTGCCGGGTCTTGATGACCAATCTTCCAGGAAGTGGCGTCATCGGTTACAAAATTTCTGGAACACCAGCCGACGCGATGACTTCTCCGGGTATTTTAGAGGATATTACAGGAATCACTTTGAATGTGAAAGCTCTTCAGTTTACAAGCGAGCTAGACAAACCGGAAACGGTGCATATTTCCAAAATCGGACCGGCGATCATTACGGCGGCCGATATCGTTTGCCCGGAAGAGATTGATATGGTGGATCCAAATCAAATCGTTTGTACGTTGGAGAAAGACGCGATTCTTGACATGGAATTGTATGTAGCCAATGGCATCGGTTTTAAAAGCGCGGCGGAGAACCGGGAGGAATTCAAGCTTCCGGAAGATGTCATCGCGGTCGATACTTTGTTCACACCGATTCGCTCGGCTGACTATTTGTCGGAACCGGCTTTGGTGGGACAAGATATGAAGTACGATAAGGTTCATATTAAATTGACAACCGACGGCACCGTTACGCCTTTGCAGGCGATTGCCGAGGCGGCCGATATTTTGATCGACCAGCTCGACGAGCTTGTACCGCTGGCGAACCTTTCTTTGGAGGAAAGCTTTACTGTTCAGCAGCCTCAAGTCGAAGATGCTCAAAAGACCAACACGATGATGATCGAGGATCTCGACTTGTCTGTTCGTTCTTACAACTGCTTGAAGCGGGCAGGTATTCAAACTGTAGAAGAATTGACCCAGAAAACTGAAGATGAAATGATGCATGTGAAGAACTTGGGCAAGAAGTCTTTAAAAGAAGTGAAGGACAAAATGTATCAGCTTGGATTGTTCTTCAAATCGTATGAGTAGGAGGATATGATCCATGCGTAATCGTAAATTAGGCCGGAAGGCGGATCACCGGAAGGCGCTGCTTCGCAACATGGCGACGTCGCTGATCCAATATGGTCAAATCGAAACAACGGAAATGAAAGCGAAAGAAGTAAGTTCCGTTGTCGACAGTCTAGTCACTTTGGCAAAGCGGGGCGATCTGCATGCCCGCCGTCAGGCCGCGGCGTATGTTCGCAACATCGAAGTCGATGACAATGGAACGACCGCGCTGCAAAAACTGTTTAATGAGATTGGACCGGAATACGCTCAACGCCAAGGCGGATACACGCGGGTTGTCAAAACCCGGATTCGTCGGGGCGATGCCGCGCCAATGGCAATCGTTGAATTTGTAAAAGAATAGAAGCCGGATTTCCCGGCTTTTTTTTAAGGAGGACTTATGCTTTTATCCGCGCAAAACGTAACCCAAATCATCAACGGCAAGGTGCTGTTTGACCATATCCAGTTTTCCATCGCGCCCAAAGATAAAATCGCTTTGATCGGTGTCAATGGAACCGGAAAAAGTACGCTTCTGAAAGCGATTGCGGCAAAGGATCCGAATGTTGGCGAATGGATCATGGCGGCCGACACCAAGATCCACTATCTTTCGCAATCCCCGCGGTTTTCCCAAATGACGATTTGGGAGGAAATCGTTCATGCTAACGAAAAGAATCCTTTTCCGGTTGAGGAATACGAGCTGCGCTCGATTTTAAACCGGTTTGGCTTGGAGGATCACGACCAAAAAATTTCCGATTTGTCGGGTGGGCAGCAAAAGCGGCTGGCGCTCTCGATCGCGCTCATGTCCAAATGCGATTTGCTGCTTCTCGATGAGCCAACCAATCATTTGGACGAGGAAATGATCGAGTATTTGGAAAACCGGCTTGTCAAGATGACGTGCGCGGTTTTGATGGTGACCCACGACCGCTATTTTCTGGACCGGGTATGCACGAAAATTTATGAGTTGGATCAGGGCGACTTTTATACCCATGAAGGAAACTATGAAGTGTATTTGGAAAATAAGCAGATTCGGCAGGAAAATGAAAAAAAACAAATAGAAGCTCATAAAAACCTGTATCGAAAAGAACTGGCCTGGGTGCGGGCGGGTGTGCAGGCCCGCAGCACGAAGTCCAAAGCCCGTCTGGATCGCTTTGAGCAATTACGCAATCAGCGCTTTAAGGAACAAGAAGAAATCTTGGAGCTGACTCCCGTTTCAACCCGCCTGGGAAAACAAACGATTGAATGGAAGGGGATTTCCTATCAATACGAAAATAGCGATCCGCTTTTTTCGGATTTCTCCTACAATCTTCTTCGTCATGACCGGGTTGGAATTATTGGAAAAAACGGCTGCGGGAAAAGCACGCTTTTAAAGGTGATTTCTGGCTTGCTTCAGCCAACTGACGGCACGATCGAAAGAGGTTCGACAGTAAAAATCGGCTTTTTTCATCAGCAGGATGATGAAGCCGATCTTTCCATGCGGGTGATCGACTATATCGAAGAATTCGCGGCTGTCGTCGCGTTTGGTAAAAAGAAATACACTTCCTCGCAAATGCTGGAGCGTTTCCTCTTTCCGAAAACAATGCATTACACCACACTGGATCGGCTGTCGGGTGGAGAGCGGCGTCGCTTGTATTTGTTGAAAGTTTTAATGCAGGCCCCCAATGTGTTGCTGCTGGACGAGCCGACGAACGATTTGGATTTGCTGACGCTCGACGTGCTGGAAGACTATTTGGATTCGTTTCCGGGAATCGTGATCGCGGTTTCGCACGATCGCTATTTTTTGGACCGCGTCGTCGACCATACGTTTGTGTTCGAGAATCGGCGCATTCGTGATTATCCAGGTGGCTACAGCGACTATATGGTGCGTAAGACGGCATCGAAGGCGGAAAAGCAGGAAAAACGCGAGCCAAAGGAAAAGAACGCCTGGAAAGTACGGAATTCAAACCGGCTGACGTATATGGAAAAGAAAGAACTATCATCCTTGGGAGAAGAATTGCCGGCGTTGGAAGAGGAAATCCAGAGGCTGAACGCGGAAATCGTGGAGTATACTCATGATTTTGACAAAATGATGAAAGCTTCCGCTCTCCGGGATCAAAAAGAACAAGAGCTGGAAGAGAAAACATTACGGTGGATGGAACTGGAAGAAAAGAAGGAAACGCAATGAAAACGATTTGGACGCGGCCCGCGAGCGTATTCTTCCTCGCGTTTTTTTGCTGCGCGTTGTGGGGAAGCGCGGCGCCGTTCATTAAATTTGGCTATACGCTTTTTTCCATTGAAACCAACGCGATTGACCAGATTTTGATGTTTGCCGGATTCCGGTTTTCGCTGGCGGGCGTTCTCGTGATCGCGATTGGCTCAGTCGTATGCAGGCGGCCCCTCGTTCCACGAAAGGAAGACTGGATTCCGATTGGAGTGCTTGCTTTTTTTCAAACGGCGGGACAGTATTTTTTCTACTATATCGGAGTGGCGCATGCCAGCGGGGTGAGCGCGGCGCTAATCACCGGAACCGGCGCGTTTATTTCCTTGCTGGTCGCGGCTTTGATTTTTCGGTATGAAAAAATGACGGTGTATAAAAGCGTTGGCTGTTTGCTTGGATTTTTAGGAATTTGGGTTTTGAATGGCATGCGTTGGGACGTTGGGTTCGCATGGCTGGGGGAAGGGCTTATTTTAATATCCCAGTTTTTTAGCGCGTTTTCAGCCGCCTTTATTAAAAAATATTCCCAAAGCCGAAACGCGATGCTGCTCAGCGGGTACCAGTTTTTATGTGGCGGTTTGCTGTTGTGGACAGGCGGCCGCTGTTTGGGGGAAAGCCCGATTCCACAAGCTTCGTGGAAAGGCTGGCTCGTCCTGCTGTATTTGGCGCTTGTTTCCGCGTTGGCCTATTCCATTTGGAGCTATTTGTTAAAATACAACAAAATGTCGAAAATTGGAATGTATCAGTGTTGGATTCCGCTGGTGGGTGTGATTTGGTCCGCGGTTTTGCTGCAGGAAGGAAGCCAGGCCTTTTCGAGTTTCACGTTGTTCGCGCTTGTTTTGATCATCTTGGGAATTGGATGTGTCAATAAGGAAGAAACTTCCTGATTTTGATAAGATGAAGAAGAAGGAGCGCTGAATATGGATGAAGAGAAAAAAGCGTCGGCTGGAAAAATAATTGGGGCCATCGTGGGTGGTATTGTCGTGGTGGCGATGGTGATTGCTTTTGTTTTGTGAAACATGGGACCGCAAGGCGAGACGAGGAAATGAATGTCTCGCTTTTTTGTTGCTTGGATCGGATTGGATTTAAAAAAAAGAAGTCGTGATTGTTTAGCGGGAATCCAGGCAAAACCCCTCCTTTTTCCTCCTTTTATCTGTCATCTAAATTTCTTTAAAAAAGATATAAAAAGTAGTTGACAGTTGATGAGGAGTGCGGTATGATAAGTGAGCGTTAAGGAAACGCCTCTCGAAAACGACAAAC
>NZ_CAXHOA010000041.1:0-4645 GCF_964018005.1 uncultured Dubosiella sp. | reverse complement strand
AAAATTATCTAAAAAAAAGAGGGTACACTTTAAAATGTATCCTCTAAGACTGCCATTTCTTAACTAAATGACATTGCGCGATTGCCCGTTTTTTTTCATAGAATTTTGGGGATGCGGACGCAAAACGCTCCCTCGATTTCATGATGGATCACGCCGTTGTTTTGCATCGCCCGCAGCGAAGCCGGATTGTCCTTGTGCACCGATAAATAAATCTCGTCTTCCGCGATTTGCGGGGAGATGCGCTCGATCAGCAGACGCAGCCCTTCGCTGGCGTAGCCGCGGCGGCGAAATGGAGGCGCGATGCCAAAGCCGACATGCCCGGGACCGGCGCGCAAAAAGTCGTTGAGCGTATGCCGGAAATTGAACAAGCCGACATACTCCCCTTCGTCGTTGACGAGAACGAACACCGTGTCGGGAACGAATCCTTCGGGCAGGCCGATTCCGTGCTCATAGCCTTTGCGCGTTTGCACGTAATCAATAAACTGATCGAAAGAATAGCCGTACGCCAAGTTCACAAACCCGTTTTCATCGGCTTCGAACGCGGTTTGGAGCGCGTACGCCTTTTTCATATCCGCCTCCCACAATTTAACGAGCTTCATTTTCGTTTTCTCCTGTCCATATTTCCATGGAACGGCCGGCGCGGGCGAACCGGCTCCACTTTCGATTATATCTGGGCTGCCCGCGTTTTTGCCTTTCCGCCACCACGATCGTCTTTTTGGCGTTTTCCACCATCGCCTCGTTGACGGATGCCTCGCGCGCGCTCCAGTAAACGAAGCGTTCGTCAAAGGCGTCGCAGCCAAGCACCGCCAAATCCGCCGTCTGCCGGCGTACGCTGGCGGCCGCGTCCTCGCCAGCCAGCACGTGATTGACTAGCTCGCCGCCGGTCACCAGCACAGTCCGGTGCGCGTACGTGGGCAAGGTCATGATCGTCCCGTTGTTTGTGACGACGCGGGTGTGGACATTTGGCGGAATATAGCTGAGCACGTCGAGGGCCAGCAAGCTGCCGTTGATGAACACGGTGTCGCCGTCGCGAATTTGCCGGGCGACTTGACGTGCGATTTCGACCCGCTCACTCATTTCGGACGCGGCGCGCAGGGCGTCCATGTCTTGTTGAAAAGCCATCCATTCCGCTTCCCATGCTTGTTTTGCCATTATATCGCCTTCTTTCTTTTTGAATGGGTTTATCGTTTATTATAGACGTTTTGTCGTGTGTCGAAAAGAAAAAGAGCGGAATGTCCGCTCTTCGTAGGCTTATTTCAAATGCCAAATGTCTTCGTTGTACTGCAAAATCGTGCGGTCGCTGGAGAAGTAGCCGGCTTGCGCGATGTTGACAAGCATCTTCTTCGCCCAGTCCAGACGATTTTCGTACGCGTCCATGATTTTTTGTTTTTCGGCGACATACGCTTCGAAGTCGAGCAAGGTCATGAACCAGTCTTTGTTAATGAGGTCGTCATGCACGGCTTGCAGCAGCGCCGGATTGCCAATCGCTTTCATGGCGTCGCTTGTAATGAAGTCGACAGCCTGGCGGATGCGCTCGCTGTTTTCATAGAAATGGCGCGAGCAATAGTCGTGGTTTTTATAATGGTCGATGACTTCGTCGGCTTTGGCGCCAAAGATGAAAATGTTGTCCAAGCCGACAAGATCGTGGATTTCCACGTTGGCTCCATCGTCCGTTCCTAGCGTGACGGCGCCGTTAAGCATGAATTTCATGTTGCTTGTGCCGCTCGCCTCTTTGGACGCCAGCGAGATTTGTTCCGAGATGTCCGCGGCCGGAATGAGTTTTTCGGCTTTGGTGACATTGTAGTTTTCGACCATAACGACGCGCAAATGCTTGCGGACGTCCGGATCGCTGTCGATCAGCTGCTGGAGCGTCAAAATGACGTGGATGATGTCTTTGGCCAAAATGTAGGCCGGCGCGGCTTTGGCGCCGAAAATGCACGTAATCGGGCGTTTTGGCACGAAGCCGTTTTTGATTTTCAAATACTCGTCGATGATGTACAGCGCGTTCATTTGCTGGCGCTTGTACTCATGCAGACGTTTGATTTGAATGTCGTAAATCGAATGCTCGTCGATGTCCACGTTTTGCTGCTCTTTCAAGTATTTGGCGAGCTGTCTTTTCTTGATCGCTTTGATGTCGAGCAGTTGTTCAAGAACTTTTTTGTCGTCTTTGAACTGGAGCAGTTTTTGCAGCTCCACCGCGTCTTTTTTGTAACCTTCGCCAATGTGCTCGTCCAAAAATTTCGTCAGCTCCGGATTGGCTTCGAACAACCAGCGCCGGAACGTGATTCCGTTGGTTTTGTTGTTGAATTTATTCGGATACAGTTCGTAGAAGCTGTGCAGCTCCTCGTTTTTCAAAATATCGGTATGGATCGCGGCGACGCCGTTGGTCGATTGCGAGAAATGGATGTCCATGCTGGCCATGTGGACGCGCCCGTCGTTGTCGATTACGAAGGTCGCCTCGTCCTGGCTTCTCGTCTTGGCGATTTCGTCCAGTTTTCGAATAATTGGGACGAGCTGCGGCACGATTTCCTCCAAATAGGCGATTGGCCACGTTTCAAGCGCCTCGGCCAAAATGGTGTGGTTCGTGTAGGCGGTCGTCTTTTCGACTTCGGCCACGGCTTCCTCGAAGTCGAGCCCTTCCGCCGTCAGCAGGCGGATGAGTTCCGGAATCACCATCGAAGGATGGGTGTCGTTGATTTGGATCACGACATATTTGTGCAAGTCGCGCAAGTCGATGTTTTTCGCTTTCAAATCCGCGATGATCATTTGCGCCGCACTCGACACGAGGAAGTACTGCTGGTAAATGCGCAGCTTTCTTCCGTCGTCGTCGCTGTCGTCCGGATACAAAAACAGCGTCAGGTTTTTCTCAATGTCTTTTTTATCGAAGCCGATTCCGGATTCCACGATCGTTTCGTCCACCGTGTCCAAATCGAACAGCTTTAGCGTGTTCACTTTGCCGTTGTAGCCCGACACTTCGATTTCGTACAGGCGGCTTGGCAGCGTCACGTTTTTAAACGGCACCTCGAACGTCACGTCGGTTTTGTTCAGCCAGCTGTTGTCCGACAGCCAAGGATTCGGATATTCCTTTTGCTCGTTGTGTTCGAATTTTTGCAAAAACAAGCCAAGGTGGTAGTTGAGTCCGACCCCATCTGCCGGCAGGTCCAGCGTCGTAATCGAGTCCATGAAGCAGGCGGCCAGCCGGCCCAGCCCGCCGTTACCTAGCGATGGCTCCAGTTCGACTTCTTCGATGGCGCTTAGCGATTTTCCGTTCTTTTCCAGAATTTCTTTGACGTCATGGTAAATTTTCAAATTGATCAAATTGTTCGACAGTAACTTTCCAATCAAAAATTCCGCAGAAATATAATAGAGTTTTTTCTTTCCCTCTACGCGCGGCGCTTTGTCGAGCTGTTTTTTCACGTAGTTCAACAGCATCACATAACACTCTTTGTCATCGAGTTCAGCAATCGCCCGATCAAACATGGCCAGGGAATATTCCTCGAGAATATCTTCTAGTTTCATAAAAAACCTCCAATTTGAACCTATGATAACCTTTTCACAAGGCATTTACCAACGCATTTGCCCGATTCGCCTCCCATTTTCGTTATGAAATTGTGGGAAACTATGTTATACTTTTAACCATCTATAATAAAAGGGAGATCACTATGCACTTGACAATACCAAAAGATTACGATCCCGTCCTGTCCGTTCGCGACACGCAGGAGGCGATCAAATACATCCGCGACACGTTTCAAAAGGAGCTTGGAAAAGAGCTGAATCTTTCCCGTATCTCGGCTCCGCTGTTTGTCGAAAAGAGCTCGGGTCTGAACGACGACTTGAACGGAAGCGAAAAAGCGGTCAGCTTTACAATGAAGGAAATGGGCGACGAAACGATCGAGGTCGTCCACTCGCTGGCGAAGTGGAAGCGAATGGCACTGAAAAAATACGGCTTCGCGATGCACGAAGGCTTGTATACGAACATGAACGCGATCCGCAAGGACGAGGAGCTGGACAACTTGCACTCGGCTTACGTCGACCAGTGGGACTGGGAAAAAGTCATTGACGAAAGCGAGCGCAATGTCGAAACCTTGAAAGCGCATGTGGAAACGATCTTTAAGGTCATCAAGCATATGGAACACGAAGTATGGTACAAATATCCCCAAGCCGTCAACCACCTGCCGGACAAGATCCACTTTGTCACCAGCCAGCAGCTGCTTGACATTTATCCCAACCTCGATCCGCGCGAGCGCGAAAACGCCATCACGAAAGAGCTGGGCTGCGTGTTTGTCATGAAAATCGGCGGACGGCTAAGCGACGGTCAAAAGCACGATGGAAGAGCGCCGGACTACGACGACTGGCAGCTTAACGGCGACATCTTGTTTTGGTACGAGCCGCTTCAGCAGGCTCTGGAAATTTCGAGCATGGGTGTGCGCGTCGACGAGAAAGCACTGCACGAGCAGCTGGAAATCGAAGACTGTCTGGAGCGCGAAGAGCTTCCGTTCCACGCGGCGATTTTGAACAAGGAGCTACCGTACACGATTGGCGGAGGCATTGGCCAGTCCAGACTGTGCATGCTGCTGCTGAAAAAAGCGCACATCGGCGAGGTGCAGGCAAGCTTGTGGCCGCAGGAAATGATCGACCTTTGCGA
>NZ_CAXHOA010000040.1:0-4791 GCF_964018005.1 uncultured Dubosiella sp. | reverse complement strand
TCGACAACAAATCAAGCAATAATATTTCAAACTATTTCATAATTTTATACTTGACTTCCTATATAGTTGTCTTTCCTGATTCATCTGCATAAGAACACGCATCATACGAAACCGGCTTTTTCGATCGACATGGTGCGCTTCTAAAAACTGCTTTAACGCGTGTTTCTTTTTCGCGTCAAAACTGCCAATATAAAACGGAACGATTTGTAAACCGGAGTTTTTCACCATCAGCAATACGTAATTCCGGGACATACGGTAGCCGACGATCTCGGGCCACGAAAACATCTGCTTTGCCGCGCCCTTTTCGGTTTGGGCCGTCATTTCAAATCCATGTTCATCAAGCTGATAGAAAGCCATCTTTTGTTCCGGACTCAGCTGTGCGTCCGCCATGTTCGCCTGCTTGCCAAAATCGAACCACGATTTGACAATGAAGAAAATATAGAAGGGAATGAAAATACAAATTCCAATAGTTCCGGTTACTCCGGTTCCTCCTGGAGTCGCATTGACCCAAAGCATCCCAATAACCACGAAACATAAGACCAGTGTTCGAAAATAGTTTTCCCCGATCCAGCTCAATTCAAATAATTGTGCCTGGAGATTTTGTGGTGTCCATTCCCATTGCGATTGAAACATGGATATTTTCTCCTTATGCAGTAAATATAATGCTTTACTTATTATATTTTTTATTTTGATTTAAGCTAAGCTTAACGTTATAGAACGGATACGTCAAGTTTTTTATAGTTTTGACTGTCACTTTTTACATAAGCAAAGGTTTTAGCTTCTTTTTCTACCGTTTCGTTCACCTCGTTATTCTTTTTCCCCGTTTCGCTCTACAATGAATTTATGATTGATGTCACAAACATTTCACCATCCCCGATTCATCCCGAAGCCAAGGAGAAAATACAGGAGAAGCCGGCTCCGGATTCTAAGCTTCAAGAGGAAAACGAGTTTCTTGCCAAAATCGACCCGAATTACGTATGGATGGATTCCAATCCGCAAGTCCGGGAAGGGGCGAAAACTCTCTATCTCGCCTTATGCGCCTGGCTTGAATCGAAAATCAATAGGGAAGCGTGCGCCAACGCGACCTGGATCGAATTCGCGCTTTTAAGCTTTGACCACGCGCTTCACCGCTATGAAAACCGGCACTATCGCATTTCTCTGGACAGCTACTCGTATATGCGCATCGAAAAATTGTACGGCGTCACGCTGCAACGGGAAATGTATCATTTTCTGCTTACGCAAGAACACGCGCTTCCCCAACCGGACGCGGCGTCCATCGAACGCTACGCGATGCTGGAATCCGGGTGGATCCCGGTATGGTGGGACCGCGACGGACAGCTGCGGGCGCAGGAAATCGTGACGTGGCAGGAAGCGATGCTTTTGGATATGACGCCGTATCGCAATTCGACATTGTTCAAGTATCCGCCTACCGCCAAGCTCATCGTGAAAGTGTATTTGACGCTCATTCATGCGCTGCTGGACAACGAGGGTGTTTTTCCAAAGCGCAGCGCGATCCGCAATCGTCTGGAACCGCTTATAAACGGAGAGATTCACCGACAGAAGCGAAGCTACGCGTTCAAAAACTTTTTGCGCCAGCTCTTAAAGGTCGGCGAAAATGTCGTCCGCCGCCAGCTTCCGCCTTCGGCAGCGACCAAGCCGCTCGCCGAGGACAAGGAGCTGGAAGCGTTGAAAAAACGCTTTTTAAAAAAGGGAATCCAAATTTTCGAGCAGACGCTGGCCGCGCAAAACGAGCTTGTGGACGACAAGGACATTGACGAGCTGATCGTCTGCCTGCAAGCCGACCACGCGCCTTCGTGGCCGTTCGTGCTCGAAAAGGTGCGCCGCGCCGATCCGGCCGGCCGGGTCGC
The DNA here is from genome assembly GCF_964018005.1 of uncultured Dubosiella sp. Taxonomy (NCBI): domain Bacteria; kingdom Bacillati; phylum Bacillota; class Erysipelotrichia; order Erysipelotrichales; family Erysipelotrichaceae; genus Dubosiella; species uncultured Dubosiella sp. Next base: position 2,923 of record NZ_CAXHOA010000040.1, on the reverse strand, counting down.
GTGGCTCGAACGCCAAAAAAACGAGCCGGATTTCGAACGGCTGCTAAAAGAAATGCTCAAACAGGACGTCCCCCTTCAGCTTTTGGCGCTTTTTCTGCTTATCCAAAGAAAGTCCACACCCGCCCTTCAAAAACAAGTCAAAGCGCTTTTGGCCCCGGGCCGGTTCGCGGACTTTGCCCGTTTGCTCGAGCGGCCGTTGTCGCTTTCGACCTACGACGCCCTGCTCGCTTTGCGCCAGCCGCTTCGAAAACAAATCCAGCTCGATCCCGACCAGCTCGTCCGCTCAAAGGAAGATTTGGAAGACACGATTCGCAAAATCGAGGCGTTTTTGCCCGAGGAGCCAATCGAAGAAAAGGAACCGGCCTTGGCACCGGAAAAGGACGACACCCCTTCATGGAACGAGCAAAATCTCGTGCTCCGGCTCTTGCAAGGACCGCTTTCGATGGAGGCGCTCGAAGACATCGCCCGCCAGCAAAACACGTTCCCGCAAGCGCTGATCGACGCCGTCAACGAGGCGTATTTTTCAATCGTCAACGACGCGATTTTGATGGAGGAAGATGGAGAACTCAAAATCGACCCGTATTATGAAGATCTTGTAAAGGAGGCTTTGCCATGTTAAATATCAATCCCAAAGAAGCGCATCAAATCATTGCGTCGCTGGAAGGGGGCGTCGTGCCCAGCCGCGGCATCCGTCATCTTCTCGTCGGCCGAAGGCAGGAAGTGGACGAAATTCTTTCCACGCTCGAACGCGTCAAAGACGGCGCCAGCGACATCCGCTTTTGGGTCGGGGACTTTGGCAGCGGCAAAAGCTTCATGCTCCAAACGATCGACACGTTCGCGCTCGAAAAGGATTTTGTGGTATCCACGGTAGACTTAAGTCCAACGCGCGCGTTTTACGCATCCAACGGAAAGGCCCGGGCGCTGTATCGGGAGATCATGAACAACTTGCACATCAAGACGTGCCAGGATCGTTCCTGTCTGGAAATCGTGTTGCAAAAATGGATCACGCGGTTGCGCGAAGAGTGGGAACCGGAAAACGGACCGCTCGTGTTTGAGATTTTGCAGGCAATCGAGCGGACGTTCGACACGTTCAAAGTACCGCTGATGGCGTATGACTTCGGCAAGGCGGTGGCCGCCTACGCCCAAGGCATGCTCAACGAGGATCGCGAGCAGAAAATCCAGGCGCTGCGCTGGCTGCGGGCGGAAACCGACACGAAAACCGAGGCGAAAAAAACGCTGGGCATTGGAACGATCATCAACGACACGAACTGGTTCGACGCTTTGAAAACGTTCGACGAGCTCGTGGTAAAAATCGGATACGCCGGCCTTGTCGTCAACTTTGACGAGCTCGTCAATGTGTACAAGCTGCCAAGAAGCCAGACGCGGGCAAGCAATTATGAAATGATTTTGAACATGTACAACGAATGCAAGACAGGACGCGTCCAGCATTTGTTTTTAAACTTTGGCGCGACGCGAAAAACGATATACGATTCCTACCGGGGGCTTTCAAGCTATCGGGCGCTGGCCGGCCGGCTCGGCGCGGAACAAAAGGAAACCGGGCTGGTCAACACGAACCGCACCGTCCTGGCGCTCAAACCGTTGACACCCGAGGAAATCTACACGCTGCTGGAGCACTTGCTGGCAGTCTACAAAGCGCGCTACCATTGCGATGTTTCCGTTTCCTACGAGCAGCTGCGCCGCTATATGGAAGAACAACTCAACCGGCCGGGCGCCGACGAGTTTTTGACGCCCCGCGCGGTCATCAAGGATTTTCTGGAGCTTTTGGATTTGAAACGCCAAAATCCGGAGCGCTCGTTTGACAGCTTGCTTGAATCCAAGTTTGGCGGCCGGCCGGTCACCAGGGACGCGGATGATCACGACGACTCGCTCGAGGTGTTTTAATGGACGCCTATGCCATGCTTTCCCGGCCGATCCGGGAATACATTTACGAGCAAGGCTGGCCCGCGCTGACAAAGATCCAGGAAGGCGCGATTCGCTACGCCAAGCAAACAACCGCCAATCTCGTGCTGGCGGCGCCAACCGCGTCCGGCAAGACAGAAGCCGCCTTTTTGCCAGCCATTGACGCCGTCGAAAAATTTCAAACCGGCATCCGCATCGTGTACGTGTCGCCTCTGGTCGCGCTCATCAACGACCAGTTCAAACGCCTGAGCGCCTTGTGTCAGACGCTGGACATTCCCGTTTTTCAGTGGCATAAAGACGTGTCAGCCACCCGGAAAAAACGACTCGTCAAAGAACCGCGCGGGATTTTGCTCATAACGCCCGAGTCGATCGAAGCCATTTTGACGATCCATCCCGAATTCGTTTCGCGCCTGTTTTCCAAGGTGGAGTGGGTGCTTGTCGACGAGATCCACAGCTTTATCGGCAACGACCGTGGCTACCAGCTGCGCTCGCTGCTCGAACGCCTCCAGCAGGCGATGGACAACGAGCCCCGCTATGTGGCCATGTCCGCCACGCTGGGAGAAACGGATCGGACGTTTGTCAAATCGTTTTTCTTCAACCGGCGGGAAACGCTTGTCCTGGTGGATCGAACGCAAAAGGAACTGGAGTACACGCTCGACTTCGTACCGCCCACCGGCGACTACAAGCGGGATTTTGATCGGGTGGCCCAAAAGGTGTACGAACGTTCCCGGACGCGGTCGCTGCTGGTGTTCGCCAATTCCAGACACACGGTGGAGGATTTCGCGCTTCGCTTGCGAAAATGGGGCGTCGAAGACCGGCTGCCCATCGACTATTTCGCCCATTATTCGAATTTGAGCAAGGCGCTGAAGCGAAGCGCGGAAGTGTTCGCGAAAGAGGAAGGCAAGCCGTTTACGATTTGTTGTACGAGCACGTTGGAACTTGGCATCGACATTGGGGCCGTCGACGAGGTTGTGCAATACGACGCGCCCATGAGTGTTTCCTC
>NZ_CAXHOA010000039.1:0-4875 GCF_964018005.1 uncultured Dubosiella sp. | reverse complement strand
CAGAGCCCATGACTTGCCAAGACCAAGGGGTTGTGGAAAGAGGGAGAAGGCGTGTTTCTGGTTTTGAGAGATCGAACAGGAAAAGAGAAGAGAACGAGTGGCAAGAGCGGAGAGGAAATACCTGTCAAGCATGCCGAACACAGAAGTCAAGCTCTCGAGCGCCGAAGATAGTTGGCAAGACGCCTGCGAAAATAGGACGTTGCTCGGCTCTTTTTTTATTTGGCAAACAAAAAGGTGAAGCGTTATTTTGCTTCACCTTTTTTACGGCGGTCTTGCACGCTGCCCCCTTCTATTTTTCGGAATCCAATGACCTGGGTGGTCGCGACCGGATCGCCTTTGATCAACGATAAAATCGTCGCGCCCGCCATTTTTCCGGCAAGCTCGTAATCAAAGCGGTAAGTGCACAACGAAGGTGTGATCAATTCGCTTACCTCGTAGCCGCCAAAGCCAATTAAGGAAATATCCTCCGGGACGCGAAGTCCCTTTTCTGCAATCTCCTTATAGCAGGCCAGAGCCAAATTATCGGTCGCCGCGATAATCATTGTCGGATGGTGGTCCTCCAAATAATGACGAATGACCTTCCTTGTTTTTGAAAAAGAAAAATCCGTTTCGCGCATGTGGATTTTCGGCACTCCGTATTCCTCCAGCGCTTCCAGGACGCCTTTTCGGCGCTGGACGCCCACCGCCTCGTCGACGCGGTTGACTCCTAAAAACAGCACGTTTTCATGCCCCATCTTCGCGGCGTATTCGCCGGCCGCATAGCCGGCCCGATAGTCGTCGTAAATGATCGATACGCCGTTTTTAAAATGCTGGGCGACAATTAAAATCGGAATTTGCGATTCATGCACAAGTTTCTGGTGGATCAGGTTGATATTCGTCGCCACCAAAATGATGCCATCGACCCGCAAACTTTCAAAATACTGGATCGAGCGGATCTCGTCGTTGATGTCGTGGTCCGTGTCAATCAAAATCACCGTATATCCTTTTTCCTTCAAATAGGCGTTGATGCTCGTCAAAAGCCGGGACGAGGTGTTCGAGTTGATCGTCGGCGCGATGATCCCGATCGTTTTGGTTTCCTTCGCCTTCAAGTTCGAGGCCGCCGCGCTCGGCTCGTAGTCGTGCGCCTCGATGATTTTCCGGATCTTTTCCCGGGTTTCCTCTTTTACATAGCCATCGTTGAAATAACGCGAAACCGTGCTTTTCGCCACGCCCGCTTCTTCCGCGATTTCTTTCATTGTGATTCGTTTGTGTTTCATATGCACATTATAAAATCGAAAGGAAGCACTTTCAAGCGAAAATGTGGAACTGTTCCATAGAATTGAAAGAATATTTTTCATAATGTGCTTTATTTATTCGGACAATCGAAATTTTGGAATCGGTTTCACTTTTATCTTGACAAATATATGGAACAAGTTTAGGATTTAAATATGAAATCGGTTCCATAAAAAGAACCAGTAAAAACCAGAAAGGAAAATAGGAGAAAGGTATGGAAACAACAAAAATCGCATCACAAGTCATTCAATACGTCGGCGGGCAGGACAACATCGTCTCGGCGATGCACTGCGCCACAAGGCTGCGTCTGAAACTCAAAAACTACGATCTCGTCGATGAGGAGGCGTTAAGCGACGTCGACCAGGTCAAAGGCGTCTTTTTAGCCAACGACCAGTACCAGGTCATTTTCGGCTCCGGCACCGTCAATCTCGTCACCGCCGAAGTGCTCAAACAAACCGGCCTGGGCGCCAATGAAGCCAAAGCCGAGGAAGACGACACGAAAAAAGGCAATCCCGTCATGCGGGCCGTCAAAGTGCTGTCCGACATTTTCGTGCCCATTATCCCGGCCATCGTCGCGGGCGGCTTGCTCATGGGCCTCAACAACGTGCTCACCGCGCAAGGGTTGTTTGTCGAAGGCAAATCCGTCATCGACTTGTTTCCGGCTATGGCCAGCATCGCCACGTTCATCAACATGTGCGCGGCCGCGCCGTTTACGTTTTTACCGGTGCTCATTGGTTTTTCCGCCACGAAGAAGTTTGGCGGCAACCCGTATTTAGGCGCCGCGATGGGCATGATCATGGTCCATCCGGACTTGCTCAACGCCTATTCGCTCGCGTCCGCCGAAACGATCCCGACATGGAACTGGTTCGGTTTAAGCGTGGAAGCCATCGGCTACCAGGGAACGGTGCTGCCGGTTCTGGCCGTGTCGTGGATTTTGGCCAACATCGAAAAACGGCTCCATAAAGTGACGCCAAGCTGGCTGGACAACTTGTCGACGCCGCGCTGTCCATTTTGATTACCGCCGCGCTCACGTTCCTGTTTGTCGGACCGCTGCTGCGCGAAGCCGGCGATTTGCTCGCCTTCGGTTTGTCGTGGCTGTATTCGACCCTCGGCTTTTTGGGCGGCGCCATTTTCGGCCTGCTGTACGCACCGATCACGATTACCGGCATGCACCACTCGTTCTCGGCCATTGAGACGCAGCTGATCGCGGCCGCCGAGACGACAGGCGGATCGTTCATCTTCCCGATCGCCTCGATGAACAACGTCGCGCAAGGCGCGGCCGTGCTCACCGTGTTGTTCCTGACGAAAAACGAAAAGCTTAAATCGCTTTGCACGGCGTCCGGCATTTCGGCGCTGCTTGGCATCACGGAACCGGCGATGTTCGGTGTCACGCTGAAACTGAAATATCCGTTTTACGCGGCGATCATCGGTTCGGCTGCCGGCTCGGCATGGATCGCCGGCACGAAAACGCTCGCCCTGGCGATGGGCGCGGCCGGTTTGCCGGGCATCATCTCAATCGCGCCGCAAAGCTGGCTGAACTTCGCGATTGGTTTGGGCATTTCGATGGCGACCTCCGTTGTCATGACGGTCGTTTTGATGAAGAAGTTCGGTCAAAAAGAACTGGAAGCGCCAAAGAAGGTGAAGGCGATCGAAGCCATTCAGCTGCTGGACGCCCAGCCCAACGTGCTGTACGCGCCAATGAGCGGCTCCATCCGCCCGGTCAGCGCGTGCTCGGATCCGATGTTCGCCTCCAAGGCGATGGGGGATGGCGTCGTCATCACGCCAAGCGAGGGCACGCTCGTCTCGCCGGTCAACGGCAAAGTGATGATGGTGTTTCCGACCAAACACGCCATCGGCCTGCAAGGGGAAAACGGCGAGGAAATCCTCATCCATGTCGGATTGGATACGGTTTCGCTTGATGGAAAACCATTTGACGTGCTCGTGAAGGACGGCGACACGATCCGGGCCGGCCAGCCTTTGATGCATGTGGATTTGGAAGCTATCCGGGAAGCCAGACTTTCGACGGAAACGCCGGTTGTCATCACCAACGGCAAAGCGTTCGAGACGTTGCATGAAGAGCGGGTCGAATCGAGAGCGGAAATGCTCAAACTCGCGTAAGGAAGGAACAAAATGAAAACACTTTGGAATCAATATGAACAGGCGCACGCCCCAGGCGTCGCCAGCGATCCGTGGCGGCTGCGCTATCATCTCATGCCGCCGGTCGGGTGGCTCAACGACCCGAACGGTCTTTGTGAAAAAGACGGCGTGACCCACATCTTTTACCAGTACTCTCCCCTCGAGCCAGCGGGAGGGCAAAAAGGATGGGGCCATTACACCACGACGGACTGGAAGGCGTTTGAGTCCCGTCCAATCGAGCTGGTGCCCGACAGTCCTCTGGACAAGGACGGCGTGTATTCGGGCAGCGCGTTTGTCAAAGACGACACGATCCACTTCTTTTATACAGGCAATATCAAAGAGGAAGGCGACTTCGACTATATTTATGAAGGGCGCGGCCACTATGTGAACACGTTCACGTCCGGTGACGGCCTGACGTTTTCCGAAAAACGCAACGTGCTCAAAAACGAGGACTATCCGCACGATTTGAGCTGCCATGTGCGCGATCCAAAAATCTTCGAGGAAAACGGCGTGTACTACATGGTGCTTGGTGCGCGGACAAGAAACGACGTGGGCCAGATCCTCGTGTATCGTTCGGACGATTTGGCGCAGTGGTCGTTTCACGGACGGCTGGAAAGCGACGCGCCGTTTGGCTATATGTGGGAGTGCCCGGACTTGTTCGAGCTCGATGGACAAAAGATCCTGATGACGTGTCCGCAAGGCGTCGAACAGGACGGATACCGGTTTGAAAACGTGTATCAAAACGGGTATTTCCTTGTGGATGGCGCGCTCGATGAGCATACGGCTTTGTCCTCGTTTGCCGAGTTCGACCACGGGTTCGACTTTTACGCGCCGCAAACGTATTTGGATACGAGAGGCCGGCGGATTTTGATTGGATGGATGGGAATTCCCGATGCGGAGTACTCGAATCCGACGGTGGCGAACGGCTGGCAGCACGCGCTGACGCTGCCAAGAACGCTGTGGCTTGAAAACGGGCGTCTGTACCAGTTTCCAATCGAGGAAGTGCTGGATTTAAAACGGACAGAGTGGAGTCAAAAACTTCAGGCCGGCGAGACGGTGGATGTCGGCACGCCGTGCTTTCACGCGACGCTGACGCCTTTGACGGATTCGTTTCATGTTCGCCTGCGCGAGGATTGCGAGATTGAATACGCGAATGGCTTGCTTACGTTTTCACTGAAGCAGTCGGGATACGGCCGCGACGCGCGCCACGTCGAAGTCGGACGAATCGAGACCCTCGATGTGTTTAGCGATACGTCGAGCGTGGAAATTTTTGTGAATGGCGGACAATACGCGCTCACCTCAAGAATTTATGATAATATGGAATTAAATAAGATCGTGTCGGACGGACCGATGGAGCTGGTCGTTCGCGCGATGGACGCGTATCGCGTCGGGAAAGACAACTATATAGGAAGTCAAGTATAAAATTATGAAATAGTTTGAAATATTATTGCTTGATTTGTTGTCGAT
>NZ_CAXHOA010000038.1:0-6004 GCF_964018005.1 uncultured Dubosiella sp. | reverse complement strand
TTGTCAATATCGTCGCGAATTAAGCGGTAAAAATACGATTTCAAAGAGGAGTTCAATTTGGGAACTTCTCTTTTTTTGTCCCTTATTTCCCCATATTTTTTGGAATAAGGGCTGGAAATTGGTGAAAAAAGTTTTAAAATGTAAATTGGGAAGGTGATTGTCTAAACAATCATTCAAGAAAGTGGATGAAAATCCCGTTTTAGGATATGGAAAAGTAAATAGGGAAGGAGATTATGAACATGATGAAACAGCAACCCCACAAAACTGTGAAAAACCATGAGCGTAAAGTCATTCAAGGCATTGGACGAAAATTCCTGGCCTCTTCTCTTTGCGCCCTTTTGAGTGTTTCGAACGGCTTGAACTGGCCGGTTTTGGCAACGGAAGCCGAAACGGATCCGGAAGTCGTCGAGCAGCAGCTGATGGAGGACGAAACCGAAATCGTTTCCGAAGAAGAAAATCCGACTGTCGGAAACGAGCAAGGACTTTGCGTCCATCATCCTTGGCACGACGCCCAATGCGGGACCGATCCGTGCCAATACCGCTGCGTTCCTTGCTTGCAGGAGGATATCGCGGAAATCATCGCCATCCTCACCGAGGAAAGCGCCGAAGAAGATCCGCTGCAAGCGGTCTACACGCGTATAGAACATGCCTACGACACGTACGTGGCGCTCAACGAGGATGAGCTCGCCCAGCTGGAAGAGGACGAGTACGCCTTCATGGAAGCGGTTTTAAGACAGGAGGAGTCTATAATTCAGTCTTTGGATGCGCTTGACCAGCAAGTCGATGAAAACGGACAAGCCGAAGCGCAAACCCTGACGCAGCTTTATCAAGAGGTGGCCGCGGCGTATGGCGCGTTCATGGAGGAGAAAGCCGGACAGGAAACGAAACCGGACGAAGAACAAGATCCAGTGGAAGAAGGCGAACAGCCTAAAAAAGTCATTACAATGGACGATGATAACAAGGATAGTTCTCAAAAGGAAAACGAGAAGGAGTCCGGCACCGCAGAGGGAGATGAAGCGCCGGATTCCACAACGCCGGATGCGACTGAGAAGAAAATGAAAATCACCGCGGTTTCCATTAAGGATGATTCAGGTGTGCAACATTTAATTGGGATGTCTAATTCAACGGAAAATCAAGAAAGCGAAGGCGATCAGACTCAGCCAATCATAAAGAAAGAGTTTTCTATAAATCATGCAAAGCAAATAGCTTTGCATCTTGAAGTTGAAAGTCAATTAAATTTAAAAGATAAAAAAGTGGAAATTACGATTCCAGATGGACTTGTTGTCGTGGAATATCCAAAACCAGATTCAACAACGGGGATGGTAAAAAGTGTGACGCCGGAAAGAGCCGAAGACTTGAAAGGAACGGGAGATTACGGTGTCTATCAGCCTCAATCTGGAACGATCACTTACGCTTTGAAGGATACAGCGGAAAAGACGAGTTTTAATATCATTTTGGCCTTGGATACGACGCTGTGGAATAAAACGACGCCGACAAACAGAGATGCGTTCACAATCCTTTCAGACGCTATTATGATTCGTACGTATTCAGGAATGGAAGAAGACGGGATAAATTACGATTCGTTTTCGGCTACGGCGAAAGTGAGTGGTGATGTTCTAGCCACAGGGCCTGTTTTGAGCAAGACAAAACCTAAAAATACAAACCTTGCGACTGAATCGACCGACCCGTTTAAATTAACGGATTTTCGATATCGGCCGGATCGTAGTATGATGACGTTGGGAACTTTTTTTAAAGAATTTTCTTTGACGATTCCATTACCTAAAAACACAAAAAAGAACTATTATGCTTCATTGGTATATATTGAATCAGATCGAGGTTATTTTAGTTATAATGATCCGAAACATCCAGAAAATAAACCCGATGTGGAGGAGGAAAAAGATCACGTTACCTTAACGTGGAAAAATATCTATATTCCTGAAGATGAATATTTTATGCCATATTTTGTATGGAAACAAGGAGAAACATTAGCACCTGATGAGAGTGTACAATGGGATTTGACAAGTATAAAAAGTGATTTGAAAGATTGGAAAAACAACAATAGCTCGCTCGCTTCTTTTGAACTCTCTCCGTTAACTTTTACTGGGTCTAATACTTCGGATGTTTTGGTGAATTCGGTAGGGAGAGGGAAAAGCTTATCTTTATATGGAATGACCGATGTGCTCTGTTATTTAGGAAAAATTGATATTGATGGAGCGGGGACAAAAAAGACGGGTCCAATGAAACTAGAATACACTTATGATAATACAAATGGTTTTATTGGTGTTGTGGCCCAAAAAATTCCGGCTCCAGTAGGTGCAAAAGTAACAAATATTCAATATAAAACAAATAAGAAAGAACAATTTCAGACATTAGAAGATCAAACGAGTACGGAGGGTTTTATCGCGCTGACAATAGCGGATCTTGGCTTAAGTGATGATGAATATTTTACAGCGATCACAGCGGTTGTGGATGGCTATGATCCAGACTTTACAAGTGATATTACGCCACGTTTAACGAATCCGGCAGGTGCGAAAAGTGCAATTTTCGGGAGAGTTTTAAAAAATGATTTAATAGAAGAAAACAAAAAAATCAATATAGCCACATTAAAAGTAACCCCAATCGTTGATGGCGAAGAAAAAGCAGAGAGTTTAAAGACCAAAACGTTAGAGTTAAGTATATGCGGCACCACTGAAAATGATCAAATTCCACTTGGTTTGACGAATGCTGTAAATCCGAATAATCCAGAAGAAAAACTTCCAATTCTTGATAAAGTGCTTTGTACAGCAGGAGATGAGGTACACTTTAATGGTGTAATGATGGTATCTTCCTATCCGTATACAACTCACAATGTTCTTAACGATTTGGAAGTGTATATCCGGCTTCCAAAAAGTGTTTCAGTTCAAGATCTTGTATTTTATAAGCAAACAGGAAGTACAGCGGATTCGATTTTGTTGGAACAAAATGCAGTTGAAAACGGAATAATAACCCGTGGAGAGGAAATAATCCCTCTTAAAATGGAGGAATTACCAGAGGAGTCTGAATACGTAACAACGAAATTCACATTTGATAAGGATGTTATTGTAGGGTGGTTCGGTAAGGATTTTAGCCAATATCAAGTTGGGATATCTTTTACAATGAAAATTGATAAAGGAGCGGACGCGATGACGCTCGACATGCGAGAATGCGTCAAATTTAAAACGGAGAAGTGGCAAGCAGTCAGTGATAAAGGTTCTGTGAGTAACAGTACTATTCAAGTAGGAGAAACGTATTATGGCACATTGAATGTCAATGCGCAAAACACAAAACTTTCTGTAACCGCGGCCCGACAGGGATTGACCTTCGATTTTGGAGCGAAACTGTGCGACGATACGAATTGTAGCGGAAAAGACTACAAAAACAATTATGTCAATTACGACAAAGATAACGAGAAAGTCTTTTTGAAGGATAAAGATCACGGCATGGATTTGCGCATGATTATTAAGAATGAAACGAAAAAGATATTTCTAGGCGAAGCCAAAGACTTTTATTACTATATTCCGGTTCCGAAAAAGGGCGATAACTGGGATACCCACATGCAAGAAATGGATTTTGATTTCGATATGATCATGACAGGACCTGTTAAGGTGGAGGGGTCATCCGGGCATAACATTCATGTTCAATATAGTACAACTGTGGAGTCGAAGGTAGGGCTTGAAAATCCTCATCATTACAATAATACGGATCATCTAAAAGATAATTATAAAGATGCGGATGAGATTGATGATTGGAGCAAAGTAAAAATGATTCGTATTAGTACGAATGATGGTGTTGTCGATATTAGTGCGGATGCCGAAGTGGAAATCTACGCGCATTTTGAAACCGCGAAAGACGCTTCGGATTTGGTTGGAAGCAAGATCAACTTTGGACCATGTGGTTATTCGCCATACACAGTCGGAACAGCGGACAACGGCGGTCATATGCCTTTGCCTCATATTCAAATCGAGTTTCAAACAGGAATCATTGCCGGAAAAGTTTTTGTCGATGAGAACAAAAACGGGCAAATGGACGATGGAGAACCTCTTTATACGGGGAAGCTAACGATCAAAGCGCCGCATGGAACCGAAATCGCAAGCGATGACCATGAATCCCACGAAGTTACAGTGGAAAATGGTGAATTTAAATTCGAAGGACGACGGGCGGATACTTATTTTTTAGAAGTGGTAAATCCAGGATCTCCAGATGCGAATGGGAAAAATCCATTAAAATTTTCGATTCCGGAAACGAGCAAATTTCAAGAAGTAGAAGAAGGCAAGTCGGCAAAAGCCACTATTATAGTAAACGCAAAGAACAGTGCGGAGAATCAGTCTCTGATTCTCGGACTGCAAACCCCGCACACCATTCATTTTGAAATTCCGGATTCCAATGCGACGATGCAGTCGAATACAATGTATGTATGGAATAATGAAACCCTTGGGAAGAGTGTTCCACTTGTCGCTCCAAAATCCGGATGGAAATTTATGGATCTTTGGACCTTGAAAGGGGAAGATGCAAAAGTAACGCAACAATACACGACAGAAGAACTTTCAAAATTGCCAGTCACCAAGAACATGACGTTTGTTCCGCAACTAAAAAAGATCTATACGGTAACTTATGATGGAAACGGGCATACTTCTGGAGAACTTTCAACAGAAAATGAGTTTTATACTGAAAATGATTTGGTTGCTTTAAGAAATTTTTCTGAATTAAAAACGAGCAATTCCAATGTAATTTGTGTTGGGTGGAGCACCGAAAAGATTACAGATGTATTAACGGCAGATGCAGAGCAAAGCTTGATCAATAAAGTGATTAAAGAGCATGAATATACTATGCCAACGCGCAATGTCGTTTTTTACGCGGTTTGGGCGGAAGATTTAAATGGAAATGGTTCCCCGGACTACTCAGACAATGCGGTTCATGTCCGCTATCATTCCAATACTGAAAAGGAAATGGTCGTTCAATGCCTTCATCATCATTTGCAAGGCAAAGAGGCAATTCTTTCTTCCACAGCGGCAAGCATCAATGGAAAAAAGAGAATAACGGCAAATCCTGAGCAATGGGAAGGCCAGTCGGGAACATATTCTTTCGAAAAAGAGCAAGCTGTATTTTTAGGCTGGAGCGAATCGGCATCGCCTAAAGATGTGGATACGATGAATGATTATAACGCGATCTTTGGAGAAGGAAAAAAACCACTCACAAAGGTGATCATGGATACAAATGGAAAAGACGTGTATGCGGTTTGGGGGACAGATCGAAATAAAAATGGAGTAGCAGATTATCAGGAAAGAGTGCGTGTGATTTATGATGGCAATTCCACAAATTTAGTATCCAATTTGCCGGAAAATGAGCAAGATCATATTCCTGGCGATATAGTAGCATTGAAAAATTCGCCAAAACCAACGCATTCCGACCTCGACGGTAAAAAAGTCGTTTTTATCGGCTGGTCGGAAAAGCCGCTTTCCATCCTGAAAAGGGAGGACGCCGTTCCAAACGTAATCTCGAAAATTACGCTTGGATCCGGCGACGCCACGGTCTACGCGGTCTGGGGCTATGATTCGGACGATGATGGCAAAGCGGATGTTTTGGATACGTACGCATTAACGTATGACTTAAATGGTGGAAAACCAAAAGATGGCGTACGGTTACCTGAAAAACAAGAAAACATTCCAAAAGGAACCAATGTTCCCTTGTCGGCGGAAACGCAATTTAAACGCAATGAAAACGAGGTATTCATTGGCTGGAGCAAAGAAAAGCATGAGGACGCGTTTACCGCGGCCCAGGGAAGCGCAATCAACGATATGCTGATTACCGGCAAGGAAATCATTATCGAACATGAAGATGTGACTTTATACGCGGTTTGGGCCAAAGACAGCAATGCCAACAGCAAGCCGGATTATAAGGAGCTGGTGAAGCTGATTTACAACGGCAATCCGCAATCGCAAGGCACGGTAAACAAATCGCTGCTCGACAGTGTGCACATTCCGGGAGA
>NZ_CAXHOA010000037.1:0-6550 GCF_964018005.1 uncultured Dubosiella sp. | reverse complement strand
TTTTAGTGTACACATTTTTACAATTTCAAAGATCAAATCGACAACAAATCAAGCAATAATATTTCAAACTATTTCATGATTTTATACTTGACTTCCTATATAGTTGTCTTTCGTATCCTTTTTTAATTTTAGATTAAAATGCTTTATAAGCTCCTCAATACTTTTACCGGCATACAAATTTGTCAATTCTCTACACTTCGCATCTATTTCTGATTTTGAAAGGTATCGTTCCGGTAGTTGTTCAAGTTCATATCCAAAATGATTAGCAATCATGGAAGAAACAATTGCTTTTTTTAATCGAAATCGTGGTGGAAATTTAGGAGCTAAATTAATATAGTTCAAATTTCTCCTTATATCACTATGTGTTTCTATATATTCTTTTTTTACAGCCAACTTCCAGCTTTTATTTCGTGGTCCAGGATGATGAGAAACTACTTCCGCACAAAGATTCCTTACATATTCCCAATCATTTCTCAATATTTCTACTTCATCAGCTGAAAACTCATGAAAGTCATATCCTTTAAGAATAAAATCTTTATATCCATAGGCAGATACAGGACGAGGGGATGCATAATGATAATATACAATTAGCATATGTTCCAATTTTTCCCAAAAATGCGATGTTTCAAATTCTTGCTCGGCTATTTCATATACCCCAACAGCAGTAATCGACATTGGTTCTTTAGCAACGAAATGTTTCCTAGGTTTTTTCTGTATCACCATCCCTGTTGTCTTAAGTTCTGTTTTTGTATTTTTCATTCCATCGATAATAATTAGGTCTGCTTTCTGTTCAGTATCTGGAGAATATTCAAAAATACATTGTTCAACGACAGCACCTGCAATCCCTTTTTGCAGATTAAATTTTTGTACATCCATAAACATTCCTTTATTATCAATCATTTCAAATGTTTTACATAAATGAGCTTCTAATCTATGAATAACGTCATTTTTATCAAAAATATGAGCAGGCATTCAATACCACCATCCTTCATTTCACGATAATCCAAAAAATACTTTCAATTTCATCCTTTTCCCTTTTAGAGTAGAAATAATTATGCTAAACACATTCTCCTTTAAGCTCATCAAAAATATATATTATCTCTCTGGATCATTGATCCATTGCTCTATTTCTTCAACACAATATTCAGTATATTTCTTTACATCTTCACTCCAAAAATGGATTGGTATCCATTCCATCTGTCGAAGCAGATTATCATTTCGAATATCTCTTTGGATATTTTCTTCAATTTTCTCTATCCAAAACTCTTTGTTGCTTTTGAGCTTTTCTTTTCTCTTTTCAAAATCTTTTCCGTGCCAAAATTCACCATCAACAAATATTGCGATTCGATACTTTGTTATCGCAATATCAGGTGAACCCGGTATCTTCTTATAATTCAGTCTGTATCGATATCCTTTATGCCACAATGCTTTTGCAAGCATCGTCTCAACTTTGTTGCGTTTCAACTTCACATGTGCCATTCGCTTAGATATCTCTGGTGTTGTTTCTAGCTTTTGATGTTTCATACTATGCTCGCGTATCAATCGCATCGAGACGTTCTAACCATGAATCAACATTCGATGAATCAATTGCATTTTCCTTTAAGATCTGAGCAACATCTGCCGCCGTAATTATCAGAACCTTATGCCCGTCGTCTACAACTTCTTCATAAGCTTGTTGATGGACATAGCTTGTTGTTACTAAAACACCAAATTGTTGTGAACGGATTCTTGAAATCAAACGTGACATCGATCGTACTCCGACGCTATTTTTTTCATCATAACACTTTGCCTCGATGCAACATTCCAAACTCAATGCACGGTTCTTATGGCTAACACCTTGAATTACATATGAGCCTTTCGCATCATAACCACCATCACGATATTTTTGCGTCAATATAAAATTTTTGAAATGTGGATCCATCTTTCTTATTAAATCCACGGCACACATTTCAAATCCATGTGGATTCTCTCGATAATGGTCACGAATTTTTTTCAAGCATATACGCTCATCTTCATTCATTTGCATTTGATCATAACGCGATGGAATCGTATTGATTTTCTTTGCCTTCAATGCTCGAACAGCGCGTCGACCATATTTCATAAACTCAACCCAAGCCTTCGGAGCATATTCTAAGCTATTGTCGTGATCTTCAATCAATGCTTGAAGCCATCTCTTATCGATTTGTTTTGCATCCAAAATAGTAAAATAAGCTTCATAATTTTGGAATCGTTTCTCATCCATTGACCGCCAAAAAGCAATCAAATCGTTATCTCCACTAATGTCAGGATTGCCTGGAACTGCTAATCCTAAAAACTTTACATCTCTGCCTGTGCCTACTTTTTGGAATACAAGAAATGGTGGAATATCTTGAAAATCTACACCAATATGAAGCATATCAAATACCGATTCCAAAATCTCATTTCCATGATTCCTAGTATCCAAAATATCTTTTCCAGGTTGGCGATTATCCCCATAATAACGGAATACACCCGTTTCAACATCTAGATGGTCCGGCCATTCTAATTCTTGCATAGTTGTATAAAGAACCAAGAATGCGTAATCTCCCGCATATCCAACTCGTGTTTTTTTCTTATCTTTTCTTTTACGAGGTCGGAATCCGCCTGAATTCCCTACTCCTAGCAATTTAGATAATGGCTCACTACCCATATTTTTCTGTAGACCACCTTCGTAGATTGCATCTACAATCAATGGAGCTTCTCTCAATTGTTCAAACTTAAATCTACTCTCCATCTCATTTTCCTCTTTTATTTGACTTTCAATTGGGACAAAATGTAATCATTATTGATCCACATACTTTGCTTCGTCATCCATTGCCCATCCGGTAATTCATCCGCATCCTTCATATCTCCAATCACTGTTCCATCATCTAGGCGATAAGCAGCTTTTGGGGCGTGCGGTCGAATATGGATAATGTCGTTATTCGTCTTTTTAGGAAGATCATTTGCTATAATCAACTTTCCATTTTTATCTCGTTTCTTCGTAAAACAAATCCCATCAATCAACTTATCATGGATTTGTTGCCATCCCGGACGAACTTTTTCTTCAATATCTTTTTGAGGCATGTTCCAAAGTTGTGCTCCAACCAAATGATATTTAGAACCAATCTTCTTATATACAACGAAGAAGTATTTTTGGTTTTCTAAATAGTTATACAATTCAGAATTATCCCAATCTTCTTCAGCAAATTTTCTGAATTCAAACGCTGGTAAAGGCATCGATTCTTTGATTGATCCATTTGCTTCTATACGAATTGATTTTACCTTGATACCTGCTTTAGTTAATTCTTCGGCATGATTGCTTTTCAGACCTAACATTCGATAACTCAAATCACTCCATTGAGCTTTGTTATTGTTGTAAGGGCGATCAAACACTTTACAGAGCTCTTCATCAGACTTCCCTTTGTATCGATCAATTCGACCAATCAGAATTTCTTCAAACCTCTTATTCTCTAATTCCTTTTCTGATAAAAGACTATCTTCTGAACCGATATTATGAAGTACCCCATCAAATGGAACTTTTCCTTTAAGTACATATTCATTCAATACATAATTCATATAGGATTGTTTCAAACAATAATTGCGCTTCTTGGCCTGAATATGCTCCCCATAATATTGTGGACGCCAGCTTCTTTCCGCTGTACTCCCTTTTGTACATGCCCCGAGATACATCGTATCTCCTTCGCTGAGTTCGTGAGCAAGACCATCTTTAAGCTTATTATTAATATACTCATAATCAGCTTCAATGATTTTTAAGTCATTAGCCGGTGGAGTAAACATATTAACAAATTTAATGATGTAATCCATTCTATCTTTTGTTCTATCTCTCAAATACTGAATCAAAAGAATCTTATGGATTTTTTCCCATACATGTGAATTATAAAAGTTCTCAATTACCGGCTCCGTATATGAAATATTTGTAATAGATAATCGTTCGCCAGCGCGCATTCCACCCTTTTTTGTTAAATCGATAGGAGTGGCTTTCAATTCAACGCCAACACTTACAAAGTCGGCTTGTTGGTTACCATTGGCATCATAGCCAAAATAGTGTGTTTCCAGAAGATTTCCTAACTGCCCTTTAGCTTTCTTACTTGGAATCTTTGCTACCGAAGTATTATCATAGATCAGCTCTGTATCCGAAACCATAGATGAGCCTTTGTCTTTTGGGTCATCATCAAAATACCCTTTTCTTAAAGAAGCTTCATATTGATCTTCTATATTTTGAAAAGTTTGCCCTTCTAATCTCTTGGCATAAGTAAAAATACTCCCCAAATCATTGACATCGTAATCAAACAACATAATTGTTATCTCCTTGTAATTGCTATTTATTAATTTTTATTCTAACTTATTTAGAACTAATGTCAAAATATATCTGTACCGTCAAATACTTTCCAAAAAAAATTCAATTTCTACTTGATCAAATACTAAAATCTCTGTATAATGATGCTTAGTTAGATAGGATGAATGCCATGAAAAAAACAGTAGTTGAACTCTTCGCAGGTGTCGGAGGTTTCCGAGTAGGATTAAACGATATCCATTCAATTGATAAAAACGGGAGGGCCATCGAAAACAGAGATTGGGAATTTGTATGGGCCAATCAATGGGAGCCCTCAACAAAAACGCAACACGCGTATGAATGCTACAAATTAAGATTCGGAGCTGATGATTCGATTTCAAACGAAGATATTTCTTCTGTCGATAAATCGACATTACCCAATCACTCACTTCTGGTTGGTGGATTCCCTTGCCAAGATTATTCAGTAGCAAGAACTCTTTCTGGTGAAAAAGGAATCCAAGGAAAAAAAGGGGTTCTCTTTTGGGATATTGCTGATATCCTCCAGGAAAAGAAGCCACCATTCGTATTACTAGAAAACGTAGACCGTTTATTACGTTCACCTGCTTCCCAGCGTGGCCGTGATTTCGGTATTATGCTAAGAACATTCTATGATCAGGGTTATAATGTAGAATGGCGTGTAATCAATGCCGCTGATTATGGTGCAGCGCAAAGAAGGAGAAGAACTTTCATCTTTGCTTGGCGTCGTGATACGAAATACAACCAAACAATTGTAGATGCTAAAACAATTGTAGGTACAGCCGGGGCTTTTGCTACTTGCTTCCCAATCGAGCAAGAATTCGATTTTAGAGAAACCGATTTAACTCAATTCAACGACACAGTTGAAATGACAGATGGCTTTAAATTCGACTTTGCCAATACTGGTGTCATGATTGACGGTATCGTATATACAACACCCACAACTCCAATCAAAGAAACACCAGTCACTTTAAGACAAATTCGAGAAACTGGTAAAGATCTTAGTGAGTACTTCTTGACAGGTGAACGAGAAGAAAAATTCAAATACCTCAAAGGTAGTAAACGAATTCCTCGCGTTCGACCTAATGGTGAACAATACTTTTATTCCGAAGGGGCTATGAGTTTCCCTGATGATCTTGACTTACCTGGACGTACAATGTTAACGAGTGAATCTTCAGTTAATCGAAGTACCCATGTCATTGAAGACGAGCAAACAAAAGCAAATCGCTTGATTACTCCTATCGAAGCCGAACGACTTCAAGCTTTCCCAGATAATTGGACTAATTCGGGTATGCCTGAAAGTCGTCGTTACTTCATGATGGGTAATGCTCTTGTAACTTTGATTCCAAATAAATTGGAACCCTTCCTTTCTCAGTTGATTGAAAACGAACTATAAGAGTAATCATTATTATTTTTTATTATTCACAGCTCTCTCTAAAACAGTCTATTTAGAGGGAGCTTTATTTTCATCTTTCACTTATTTCTAATCTGGACGGTGATGGACAACAATATCCTTACCTTTTATATGTGAAATTAATGATTTTGCATATTTAAAAAATTCATCTTTTGTTTTAGACATTCTTTTCAATTCTTCAAAGAATTCATCGAAAAATCGTAAATCCTCAGTCGAATTTGGAAGAAACATATAAGGAAATTCTTTTATCGTTTTCATATCATTCTCACAACTATCAATAAGAATCAGTCCATTTAGATATCCAGCATAATAAGCTTGATTCCAATAATCTTTATTTTTTTCATAATTATCAGCAATCTCTGTATAAGCTTTTATTGATTCTTTAAATCCCGGAATATTATAAAGCCCTGTATTATATAATTGAATAAAACGTTCAAATGCATGAATAACGCCATCTTGATAGGCCAAACAATAAATGACACTTGGGTATCTATGCATATCAATAGACGAAACTTTTTCATGCAGCTCATGTAAATAGTCATTTACCCCTTCAATTATTGGAAGTGTATTGCAACGTTCTAATAAACCTTGATTTATCATCTCTAGTTTAAGCATATGTAAAAAGTAAGTCCCATCAGTAACAATATAAGTCGCATTTTTGTAATTTACTTTGGAACATAGTCTTTCATCAATCGTAACAATATAAATATGAGGAATAAAACCCTCGAATTCAGATTGAATAAAATCCATAATTTGAGTAAAATCATCATCTCCAAAAGAAAAGCCAATAAACACAACTATTTTTT
>NZ_CAXHOA010000036.1:0-7065 GCF_964018005.1 uncultured Dubosiella sp. | reverse complement strand
AAAAAAGAGTATGACGGCGCGCAGGATTATGATTTTATGTTCCGGGTTTTTGAGCAAACGAATAAAATCTACCATCTGCCGAAGATGCTGTATCATTGGCGAATGCATTCTTTATCAACCGCTATGAATCCGGAAAGCAAAATGTATTGCTACGAGGCGGGGAAAAACGCGATCTTGGATCATTATAAGCGTATCGGTTTATCGGCGACAGTAAAGCTTTTACCAAAACCATATTACGGGTGTTATGAAACAACGTATGCCACGCCGGGAAATCCGCTTGTTTCGGTCGTCATTCCAAATATGGACCATAGAGATGTTTTAAAAACTTGCGTGGATTCTTTATTTGAAATCAATACCTACAAAAATATTGAGATCATTATCGTGGAAAACAACTCCAAGGAATCCGAAACGTTTACATATTATCAAGAGCTGGAACGGGTGCATCCCAATGTAAAAATCGTGTACTGGAAAGATGACTTTAATTATTCGCAAATCAATAATTTTGGCGTCCAGTATGCCAAGGGTGATTATATTTTGTTTTTGAATAATGACACGGAAATGATTCGACCGGATTCAATTCAAAATATGCTGGGTGTATGTATGCGTAACGAAGTCGGGGCTGTTGGTGCCAAACTTTTATACGATGATCGGACGATTCAACACGCGGGTGTCGTGATTGGTTTTTCAGGCTATGCAGTCCATATCAACAATGGAATCGACGAGGATCAGCCGGGTTATATGATGCGGGCGCAGCTGAATTGTGACTATTCGGCGGTCACTGCCGCCTGTATGATGGTGAAAAAATCTGTCTTTGAAAAAGTGGATGGATTTGATCCTCAGTTTAAAGTGGCTTGCAACGATGTGGATTTATGTTTGAAAATTCGCGAATTAGGATATCTTGTGGTTTATGACGCTTTTTCGATTTGGTTTCACTATGAATCCAAGTCGCGAGGTTACGAGGACAGCGAAGAAAAAATAGAGCGGTTCAATAACGAGGTAGCGAAGTTTCAAAAAAAATGGGGAAAGATCCTAACAGATGGGGATCCATACTACAATCCAAATTTTAAAATTGAGCTGGGACCATTCATTTATTTATAGAAAACAAGAAGGGAGCGATTTATGTTTCAATCCAATATTGATGATTTGAAAATAATAAAGACGAAGGATAAATTTTTGATTTTTGTAGCAGGGTGGTGTGTATCCGACCATGATTTTCATTTACGATGTCAAGTGAATCAAAAAGAATATAGACATCAAATAAAGAGGGTAAAAAGAGAGGATATTATTTCCTTATTTCAACAACCTGCCGTGGCTTTGAACGGATTTGAGATTCTGATTGAAATTTCAAATGAGCAGGAATTGAAGCGTCTTGCACTATTCGCAACAAAAGGATTGAAAAAGAAAACTTTGCTTTTGTTGAAAAGAGAAGAATTGAGCAAACATTTGCAAATCGAACCAGCTCCCTTTTTTTGTGTTGACCGGATCGTAGGATGGAATGATGGATATTATGTGGAAGGATATGCTTTCAAAAATTTGAATAGTGCTTGCTTGCTGCAAATTGTGGACAAGCAAAACGAGCCAGTTGAGCAAAATTTGACTCGGATAGCTAGAGAAGATGTAAGAAATCATTTTCATCTTCCGGATACTTCGGATTTAATTGGCTTCAAAATCTATTTCAACGGAGAAGAAAATAAGGAGTATTTTCTTCAAATAGAAGATCGGAGAATTCCATTGCTTTATGAGGGGCAATCTAAAAAAAGATCTCATGTTCCAATGGATCAGTATCATATTTGGCAACAATTCCATAGACCAAAACTGATGGAATTAAAGCATCAAAAAGAGACGAATTTTCATTTTTCTCCGTGTATTAGTATTATTGTGGCTACGTATAACACGCCTGATGATTATTTTATGGAGATGCTTGAGTCGGTACGGAATCAAACGTATGAAAATTGGGAATTGTGCATCGCAGATGGCAGCGGAGATCGTAAAATAGAAGAACTTATTCAAAAGAGTGGTCAAGATTCTCGAATTCGATATAAAAAATTAGAACATAATCTAGGAATCGCCGACAATATGAATGAAGCCATTAAAATGGCATCAGGAGAGTATATTGGCTTTTTTGATCACGATGACATTTTGACGGAAAATGCGCTTTTTGAGGTAGTGGATGCGCTTCAAACTCCAAATATTGAAATGGTTTATTCGGATGAGGATAAGATCGTCGATCGGACAGGTTATTTAAAGGATCCGCATTTTAAACCAGATTTTAATATCGACCTGATTCAATCACAAAATTATATTTGCCATTTTTTGGTGATGAAATCTTCTCTTGTCCATGAGCTGAAGGGATTTGACAAACGATATGATGGAGCGCAAGATTTTGATTTTGTGCTTCGCGCGATTGAAAAAATCAATGCTAGTCAAATTATTCATATCTCCAAAGTTCTTTATCATTGGCGAATGCACGCGGAGTCAACTTCCTCCAATCCTGAAAGCAAACTGTATGCTTTTGAGGCAGGAAAACGAGCAATCGAGGATCATCTTTCAAGAATGGGGCAGAAAGCCAGTGTGGAAATGGGGCGTTCATTGGGAATCTACGATGTTCACTATCAATTGGAGGAAAACCCTCTTATCTCAATCATTATTCCTAACTGCGATCATATTGAAGATTTAAACCGCGCAGTATGTTCTTTGATTAAATCGTCCGATTATCAAAATTTTGAGATTATCATTGTTGAAAACAACAGTAAGGATCCAGCGACCTTTGCAGGCTATGAGAAATTGAAGCAGCAAGATCCTCGGATTCAAATTGTGGCATGGGATAAGTCGTTTAATTACGCTGCAATCAACAATTTTGGTGTAGGATACGCAAAGGGAACACTCCTTTTATTTTTAAACAACGATACAGAGCTACTGGAAAAAAATAGTTTAAAGGATATGGCGGCTTATTGTATGCTGCCTCATGTTGGCGCGGCCGGTGCACGGCTCGAATATGAGGATGGCTCAATTCAACATGCTGGTGTTGTCATGGGATTGGGGGGAATCGCAAATCATTCTTTCATGACTTCAGCGAAAGGAAATGGTGGCTATTTTAATCGGGTGTACACGACGTATGATGTAAGTGCTGTGACGGCTGCTTGTTTGATGATAAAAAGAACTTTATTTGATAAAATTCACGGGTTTGATGAGACCTTTGAAGTCGCTTATAATGATATGGATCTTTGTATGAAGATTCGAAAAGAAGGAAAGGAAATTGTTTACGTTTCTTTCGCCCATTTTTACCATTTCGAATCAAAGAGCCGGGGAATAGATAACACACCCGAAAAGAAATTGAGATTTAAAAAAGAAACGGAGCGTTTTCTGGAAAAATGGGGAACTGTTTTGCAAGAGGGAGATCCCTATTACAATCCAAACTTTTCTGTCACATATCCAGGGGGATATGAATTAAAAGAGTGGGATGTGTATGAATTGAAAGAGGAAAGATAGATGATGGAAACTGAAAAGAATAAAAATTTGAAAATTTATAAATATTTAGTGTTTCTGTTTTCAGCGTTATGCTTGGGTTTGGCGGGGTTCTTTATTTACCAAATTCAAAATCTTCAAGTGCTTCCAAACAACTTGTTGGTTCCAATTTGTGTCGTGATCGGATTGGTTGTCTTGATTTTGCTTGCTTTATGGAATTACTATCAGCATTTAAATTGGGCACGAATCGTCCTTTCTATTTTGAATATCGCAATGCTGCTTGTTTTCTCGATTGGTAATTTTTATCTTTATAAAACGCACAATACTTTGGCTGTTGTGACAACACAGCCAAAAGAAGTAAAAAACACAGTGTCTTTATTGGTAAAAAATGAAAGTGAAATTCAAAATGTCCAGGACTTGAACCAAAAAAAGGTCGGGAAATTAACATCAATAGATCCGCTAGGCACCACAAAAATGATTACTCATTTACAGGAAGATCAATTTGGAGTAGATACCGAGTCGCTTCTTCCTTTTGAAATTTTGAACTATGACAGCGTGGAAAAAGAAGTGGAAGCCCTTTACAACGGGGAAGTGCAAGCCATCATTTTGAATGACAGCTATCGAACCAACGTTTTGGAATATGAGCCTTATGCCAACTTCAACAACGAAGTAAGGAGCATCGACGAGGTTGTATATTACACAAAAGTGGACAATGAGGCGATGGCGGTACCGGAAATTACGAAAAACTCGTTTAATATTTTGATTTCTGGAAACGATACGTACGGCGATGTAGGCGAACTCTCGCGCTCAGACGTGAATATGGTTGTTTCGGTCAACCCGGAAACGAAAACCGTCTTGTTGACGAGTATTCCGCGGGATTCTTATGTTGAATTTGTTTGCGACGAACAAGATGCCTGCATCGCGGGAGCGAATGACAAAATCACGCATACCGGATTGCACGGAATCAACACGACGAAAAAGACAGTGGAGAATTTGCTGGGAATTACGATCAACTATACGTTCCGCGCCAATTTCTCGAGTGTCATGGAAATCGTCGACGCGATTGGCGGGATTGATGTGGAAATTCCCGAAGGAATGGCTGTGGAAACGTTCTACGCCAACCATACGCTAGAAGGCGTTCATGAAGGGATGAACCATTTGCAAGGCGAGAGAGCGCTGGCGTTTGCCAGAGAGCGCTACGCGTATGTGGATGGAGACAACCAGCGGGTGCGCAACCAGCAAACCGTGTTGAAAGCGATTTTCGCGAAAGCCACTTCGCCGGAAATCATTGTCAACTATTCCAGCTTGCTGGATGCTTTCCAGGGAGCGTTCGATACGACGTTGTCAAAAGATGAAATCACAACGTTGATCAAATATCAAATTCAGGAAAATCCGCAATGGAAATTTGAAAGCTATCAGCTGACGGGCGAGGGCGCGCAGCTGCTTTCACCAGAGCTTGGACAAACCGCGTATGTAACCATCGTGGATCCATATTCTGTCACTTTGGCGCACGATAAAATCGAAGCGGTACTCAAAGGCGAATCGGCGGACTCGATTGAAACGCCGGTATCCGATTTTACAAGTGGAACAAGCAATGGAGCGGATAGTGGATACGAGAGCGGATATTCGGACGAGTATGTGGATCCATCTTTGTATTATGACCCGTATCAGCAAACGGAAACCTATGACTCGTTTACAGAGGACTCGTCAGAAAATGATATGACAGAGTCAACGCCAGAAGAGGATATGACAGTTCCGGAAGAAACAGTGGAATAAACCCAAGGCATCGCTTCAAAAATTGAAAGAAAGGCTACCGCAATCCCACTGGCTTTAGACGGTGGGTTAAGGTAGCCAAAGTTAGTAATTTATGTTATACTAATATCATGGAAAGATGGAAATCAAAAAAACAGGCACAAATACTTATTGCAGTATCATATTATTTTTGTGTGTAAGTATAGGAAAAAATTGTTAACAACAAAGCAAATATCAGATGATATAAAACAGTTTTCGTATGAGATATGCCAAAAACACAATGTAACTATCAGATATATGGAAACAGACAAAGACCATATTCATTATATGATAGAAACAGAGCCAACGATGTCTGTTAGCAAAATAGTAAATCTGGTAAAAAGCTACACAACATATCATATATGGGAAAGGTATCCAAATTATTTACGAAAACAATTCTGGAAGGAGCATACTTTTTGGACTGATGGATATTTTGCATGCAGCGTAGGTAATGTTTCAGAAGAAATGCTTAGAACATATATAGAAAACCAAGGTTAGAAAGGCGGTGAAAGCCGGTGTTAAAAGCATATAAATACAGAATTTATCCGAGTAATGAGCAGAAAATACAGATAGCAAAAACATTTGGCTGCTGCCGTTTTGTCTATAATCAGACACTGTCATACCGGAAAGAAGCTTACGAAAAAGAGAAAAAAACTGTCAGCAAAACAGACTGCAATAATTTCTGCAACAGAGAGTTAAAGAAGGAATATGAGTGGCTGAAGGAAGTGGACAAATTCGCCCTTACAAATGCCATTTACAATATGGATGCAGCATACCAGAAATTTTTTAAGGAACATGCAGGATATCCGAAATTCAAGAGCAAACATGATAACCATAAGTCTTATACTACAAATTTCACAAATGGAAATATAAAGGCAGATTTTGGGCATGGGAAAATAAAACTTCCAAAGTTAAAGCAAGTAAAGGCAAAACTCCATAGGGAATTTGAGGGACAGATAAAGTCAGCGACAGTTTCGCAAGTTCCAAGTGGAAAATATTATGTTTCCATCCTTGTGGAAACGGAACATGAGAAACTACAGCATACCAGTCATAATACAGGGCTGGATTTAGGCATAAAGGATTTATGTATTACATCTGATGGGAAGAAATACGAAAATCCAAAAATTATCAGGAAATATGAGAAGAAACTGGCAAAGCTGCAAAGGAAGCTGGCACATAAAGAAAAGCGAAGCCAAAATTACTACAAAACCAGGAAAAAGATAGCATTATGCCATGAAAAAATAACAAATACCAGAAAAAATTATCTGCATAAGATTTCCCATAAAATTATCAGCGAAAACCAAGTGATAGTTTCGGAAAATTTACAGATAAGAAATATGGTAAAGAACCATCATTTGGCAAAATCAATATCAGATGTGTCGTGGTACGAATTAACAAGGCAGCTGGAGTATAAGGCAAAATGGAATGGCAGGGAATATGTCAGGATAGATACCTTCTATGCAAGCAGCCAGATATGTTCCAGTTGTGGATATCAAAATACTAATACAAAAGATTTATCAGTAAGGGAATGGGTATGTCCTGTTTGCAGAGCAAAACATGACAGAGATATTAATGCTGCAAAGAATATTTTAGCAGAAGGATTAAGACAAATAGCATAAGGTAATAAAATACAAATAGGGACGGTTCAGCCCGAATTAACGCCTGTGGAGATAGTAGGTTGCGAGGTCTGCGAAGCAGGAAGCCCATTGGCTTTAGACAATGGGTAGTTCACCGATGCCTTTCTTTTGAATATAATATTTTTAATGATAAAGACGATATGTTGGAAGGGAGTTTTTTTGATGCTGTCAA
>NZ_CAXHOA010000035.1:0-10720 GCF_964018005.1 uncultured Dubosiella sp. | reverse complement strand
AAATTATCTAAAAAAAAGAGGGTACACTTTAAAATGTATCCTCTAAGACTGCCATTTCTTAACTAAATGACATTGGGGAAACCCGTTTTTTTTATGAAATGAACGTTTCGTCAAAAAAGAGGAACCGTCCAAAATACAAAATGAGAATAGAAGACACCAGCGTTCGTGTCGGCAAGGTAAAAACCGGAAGAGGCTTGCCAAGACGGCCGCGAAGCGCGCGCCAGCCGCAAAACAAGGCGTATCCGATCGCGACGCCCAGCGTGTTCATGATCAAATCGTCGACATCGGTAATGCGATCGTTGAATAATTGCGACAATTCGATAAAAAGCGAAAACAGCGTTCCAGCCGGGACGACGAGGATCCAGCGATCCATTTTTCGCCAGAGCCAGGGAACGAGAAATCCAAACGGAACGAAGAGCGCGACATTCAGCAAATATCCAACGGCGCTGATCCCGGTTGAAAAAGGATGCCAGTTGATGGAATTCGTCTCCCAGACAAACGCAGGATTGAGCAAATCGTACAGCGTGCCGGCCTGCGTAAAGTGGAACACCGCGATCACATACACGGCGAACGTCACGAGCAAATAGTACGTTGGGTTCGTGATGGGAAGATTGCGTCGGCGCTGGAAGGCGAGCCATGCCAGCCAGGGCGCCATCGAAGCCGCAAACTCGTACGCAACCCATAAATCGTTGTGCATACTTGATCCCCCTTATTTTTTTGATCATAGCACAGAAAACTGAAATTATTCTGAAAAAATTATTTCCGCGCGAAATCCCGGATCCACGATTCAATTTCCTCGAAATCCGGATCAATATAAATCGTCTTGTAGCTTTTCATCGTCACGAAACCGATTTTGGATCCCGGTACCTTTTTGAGCTGTGAGATGGTTGTGTAGTCGACCGGCACGCTGCTGGACTGGCGGCCCTTGGAAAAGTAGGTGGCCAGCTGGGCGCACATGCGGATCCGTCTTTCGTCCGGCTCGTCGCATTTGAGCAGCACGTGGGAGCCATGGTAGTCTTTGACATGGAACCACGTGTCGGTCTTTCGAGCCAGATGGTGCGTGATGTAGTTGTTTTGGATGTTGTTTTTGCCAACGAAAATATCCGCGCCATCGACATGCAAATGGAGAACATGCGGATTTTTCGCTTTTTTTCTTCGTCCGCCAGCGTTTTTTTGCGGAAGCAGGTAGCGGTTTTTCACAAGCTCTTCGCGAATCTCGAGCGCGTCCGCCGGCGCGCAGTGCTCCAGCTGCTGTTCCAGCTGCCCGAAGTACGCGATGTCTTCCTCGCACTGGCTGATTTGGGCTTCCAGAATGGCGATGGCCCGTTTCATCTTGTGGTATTTTTGATAGTACTTGTTGGCGTTTGTTTTCAAGTCGAAACGCATGTCGATCGGGATCCGAACGGTTTTTCCGGTTTCAAAATCCTCCAGCTCGACAACGCTCTTTTTCTCGATTTGGAACATGTACGCAAACAGCAAGTCGCCATATGTGCGGTACTTTTCCAAATCCAGCGCCTCCTCCAGGCTCTTTTGCAGCTTAGGCAGTTTTTTTTCATGCTTGATTTTTTCTTTCCGGACCGTGCGGAACACGTCGCCGCATTGCTCGCGAATGCGGGTCTTCGCTTCGCTTTGCTCGTACAAATGATCCAAACCATCCATGAGTGCGTACGCTTTGCCTTCTTTTTCCAAATGAAGGAGGGGCAGGGCGTGAAAATGTTTTTCATCGTATACGTAAAGGGTGTCGGAATGAAGCAAGGCGTCGATGATCGCCTCGAACCGCTCGCCCTGGTGCATGCGGTAGGCGATTTCGTGCGCCAGAAGCGGTGAAATTCCTTCGACTTGTTTTGTGAGCGGCAAATCGAGGTTGAGCGAGTCGCCGTTTATTTGGGTAGGATCGAACCGGTTTTCCTTCGGGGGCAGTCCATAGCGGGCGCCAGGGTGGATCAGCCGTTTCGAGTTTTCAAAAACAGGGATCCGTTTGAGGACGTCCATGATCGTCTGCTCCTCGCTGACCAGAATCAAGTTGGCGTATTTTCCCATGAGCTCGGCGTACAACGTCAGATTTTTCGTGTCGCCAAGCTCATTGTGGCCCTTGATGTCGATGCGGACGATGCGGTCGAAGTCGATTTGCGAGATGCGGGTAATGATGCCTTGCGACACGTATTTGCGTAAAAACATGACGAAATTCGACGGAGAGGGAACGGCGTTCACCGCGTGGTCGTGAATGTAGATCCGGTTTGTGTTGGAGTGGACGTTGATCACAAGACGCTGGTTGCCGTTTGCAAGCGTATGGATGTGGAAGAGGATTTCCTCGTCGCTTAGATTTTGAATTTTTCCGATCTTTCCGCCTTCAAGCACGTGGAGCTGATCGGTGATGGTGCGCAGCAGCAAGCCGTCTAAAGCCATAGTTTTGTGCTCCTTTCTTTGGTTCATTGTGCATTATAGCATGATTCGCGAAGCGGTGGACAGTTCTCGATTGTTGTGGCGCCACCCTAGGGGCTATGGTATAATTTTTTCGTGTTAAGATGAATGAAGGAGTGATTTATTATGTCTAGCCAAATCGTGGTGGGAACACAGTGGGGTGACGAAGGAAAAGGAAAAATCGTCGATGTTCTCGCGGAAAACGCAGATATGGTCGTCCGGTTTCAAGGGGGAGACAACGCCGGACATACCGTCATCGTGGATGGAAAGAAACACGTGCTGCACCTGCTGCCTAGCGGCGTGCTTCACGAAGATGGCGCCTGCATCATTGGTCCGGGTGTCGTGTGTAATCCATTCGTCCTCCTTGAAGAAATGGAACAGCTGGAAAAAAGCGGATTGAAGACGGATCACATCGTAATCTCGGATCGGGCGCATATTTTGATGCCGTATCATTGTTATCAGGATGTTCTGGAGGAAGAAGCCGCCGTCAATAAAATCGGAACGACGAAAAAGGGAATCGGGCCATGCTACGCCGACAAGCTCGCGCGCCATGGAATCCGTTATCATGAATTGAAAGATTTCGAGCATTTTAAAAAGAGACTGTCCTCGTGCCTGGACTTTAAAAATAAACTGTTCGTGAATGTCTATGGCGCCAAGCCGATGGACAAGGAGCAGATGATCCATGATTTTGAAAAAATCTACGACCGGATCATCCCGATGATTAAAGAAACGACTTCAATCGTCAACAAAGCCATCGACGAAGGAAAAAACGTCTTGTTCGAAGGCGCGCAAGCGTGCATGCTCGACATCAACTACGGAACGTATCCTTATGTTACTTCTTCATCGCCAACGAGCGCGGGTGTCACAACGGGCGCCGGTGTCGCCCCGTCGCGCATCGACACGGTGGTCGGCGTCGTGAAAGCGTACTCGACCCGGGTCGGCGAAGGGCCGTTCGTGACCGAGCTTGAAGACGAGCAAGGCAAGTGGATTCAGGAAAACGGGCATGAATACGGCGCCACGACAGGCCGTCCGCGCCGCTGCGGCTGGCTGGATCTTGTTGTGGTCAAGCACGCCAACATGCTCAACGGACTGACGGATATCGTCCTGACGAAAATCGACGTCCTGACCGGACTGGAAACGTTGAAAGTGTGCGTCGGGTATGAAATCGACGGCGAGGTGCTGGACTTTGTGCCGAGCGACCAGGCGGATGTCGCCCGCGCCAAACCGGTGTACAAGGAATTTGCCGGCTGGAGCGAGGATATTACCAAAGTCGAGAAAAAAGAGGATCTGCCGCAAGCGTGCATCGACTACATCGACTTCATCGAGTCGTTTGTCGGCGTACCGGTATCTATGATTTCCGTCGGACCGGATCGCGTCAACAACATTTACGTCAAGCCGATTCAATAACGTTTGAAAGAAAGCTGTGTGAAGGCACGGCTTTTTTTTGCGGGCTATGGTACACTGGCGTTAAGAAAACAAAAAGCGAGGTACGACCATGAAAAGAAAATGTGCGGAAGCGGCCTTCGGAATGATTCGCGAAGGAATGACGATTGGCCTGGGCGGCGGAGAAACGATCCGGTATTTGATTGAATTCATCCATATGAGCGATTTGCGGGTGCAAGTCGTCACGCCATCGACACAAACCGCGCTGCTCGCGGCGCGCCACGAAATCGAAGTCGTTCCGACATGGCTTTGCCCACGGGTGGATGTGGCGTTTGATGGCTGCAACGAAATCGACCCGGATTTGAATTGTTTGAAATCGCTGGGCGCGATTCACACTCAGGAAAAAATAATCGCCGCCATGGCGGACACGTTTGTGATTTTGGCCGATGAAACCAAACTGCGCCAGCAGCTCGTTTTCGACCATCCGCTCACCATCGAAGTCATGAAAGAGGCGTTCAGCTACGTGCTCGGTCAGCTGTTCGAAATGGGACTGCATGCCGCGGCGCGCCAGCCGCAGGAGAAGGACGGCTTTGTCATCACGGATCAAGGAAACATCGTGATCGACGTCGATTTCAGCAATGTGGCGGATCCAATCGAAACCAACCGGCAAATTCTTGGCTTGTGCGGCGTTGTGGACACATCGCTGTTTACCGGGGTTGTGGACAAGGCGATTGTGGCGACCAAAGACGGCGTTCAAGTGCTGGAAAAGCCGAATCGGGCAAAATAAAAAACGTCAATCGACGTTTTTTATTTGGAGCGCTGAACGAGCGCCTCGTACATGCAAATCGAGCCCGCGATGGCGACATTCAACGATTCAAAGGCGCTCATTTCGATTTTGATGCACGCGTCGCAAAGCGCGATGGTCGTTTGGGGCAGTCCCGTGCCTTCATTGCCAAGCACAAGAGCGAATTTTTGTGGAAACCGGATCTCGCTTAAAAAGATGGAATACGCCTGTAGCGCGGTGGCGTATACGGTATAGCCGCCGGACCTGGCTTCAAGGATCCACGGTTCGATGTCCGCTTTTTCAACGTGGACGTGGAAGAGGGCGCCTTGCGAGGACTGGATCGTTTTGGGATTGTACACGTCCGCGCATCCGGGCGACAGCACGACGGAGGGAAAGCCAAACGCGTAGGCGCTGCGCAGCAGCGTGCCCAGGTTGCCGGGGTCCTGCACGTCGTTTAAGACGAGAATCCGTTCCTTGTCGTGGATGTCGGGTTCTTTTTTCTCGCACACGCCAACCAGTCGCGCGTCCGAATTTTGCGCGGACAACTTGTTGAGAACGGCTTGCGAGCATAGGGTGTTTGGACAGCCGCACTCGAAGGGCTCGAGCGAGTAGACGTGTTTTAAAACCCGGGCCTGCATCGCTTCCTTGATTAGATGCTCGCCTTCGATCAAATACTCGCCGCTTTGGTCGCGGTATTTTTTTTGATGGAGTTTCGCAAGGTTTTTGATTGTTTGATTTGATGTTGATTGAATTGTTTCCATGTCTTGATTTTAGCATGAAACAAAAATCAAATCTTGCGATTCTATTTCAATTTTTGTATAATTTGCCTAATAAAGCGCTGATAAGACATAGTATTCACGAGTCCCTAAACAGAGAATGGTTTGCCGGCTGAGAAAAACCATATAGGAAGACGTGGAGAATTCACCTTGGAGCTAAGAGTTAATCCTCTTCCGTGTCATACGGTTATCATGACAAAGTAAGTGCGTTAGACGAATCAGGATGGTACCGCGGATTATATTCGTTCCTGAGACGTCTTTTTTTAATGGAAAGGAACAGCATGGAACAGATCAAAACTATTCAAAACGAAGCGTTTGAAAGCATCGCAAACGCGAATTCGCTCAGCGAGCTGAACGAGAAACGAATCAAGTATCTTGGAAAAAAAGGCGCAATCCAGGCGCTGATGAAAGAAATGAAGTCTCTTCCGAAAGAGGAAAAACCGGCGTTTGGCGCGGCTGTGAACGTCTTGAAACAAGAGGTGGGGCAGGCGATCGAAAACCGGAAAGCGGAACTTGAGCAAATCGAGATGGATAAAAAAATCGAAAGCGAAAAAATCGACATCACCTTGCCGGGCCGTTCGTTTCAGATGGGCAACAAGCATCCGCTGCGCATCGTACAGGAGGAGCTGGAAGACTTGTTTGTCGGCCTCGGCTATCAAATCATTGAAGGAAACGACATCGTCAACGACGAATATTGCTTTGAGAGGGCCAACATTCCAAAGGACCACCCGGCCCGCGCGATGCAGGATTCGCTTTATATCGACCCGGAATGGCTGCTGCGGACGCATACCACGGCCATCCAGATGGCGGTTTTGGAAGAAAGCGCGCCCTTGTTGCCAATCAAAGTGGTTTGTCCGGGAAAGGTGTATCGGCGCGACGACGACGACGCCACCCACTCGCACCAGTTCATGCAAATGGAAGGGCTTGTGATCGGCGAGCGCGTGACGCTTTCGGATTTGAAGGGAACGCTGGAGTTTATGGCGAAAAAACTGTTCGGGGAAGATAAGAAGATCCGGTTCCGACCAAGCTATTTTCCATTCACGGAACCGAGCGTGGAAGTCGATGTCACGTGTCACATTTGCGGCGGAAAGGGATGCCCGACATGCAAAGGAACGGGCTGGATCGAGATTTTAGGCGCGGGCGAAGTGCATCCAAACGTCTTGAAAATGGCTGGATACGATCCGAATGTGTGCAATGGATTCGCGTTTGGCGTTGGTATCGAGCGGGTGGCCATGCTCAAATACGGTATTGACGATATCCGGCATTTCTATACGAACGATCAGCGATTCAACGACCAGTTCAAACGATACGAATAAGGAGAAGAGGATATGAGAACATCAAGAAAATGGCTGAGCCAGTACGTGGACATCGACGATTTGACGATGCAGGAGCTGGCGGATAAAATCACGGCGGCCGGATTGGAAGTCGAAGGCTGCGAACCAATGTCTTCCGGTTCCAATTTAGTCATTGGCGAAGTGCTGACATGCCAGCCTCATCCCGATTCCGATCATTTGAATGTAACGACCGTCCATGTAGGGGATGAAACGCTTCAAATCGTGTGCGGCGCGCCCAATGTGGCCGCCGGACAAAAAGTCATCGTAGCCAAAGCGGGAGCCAGACTGCCTGGGGGCGAAATCAAAAAAGGAATGATTCGCAATGTCGAGTCCAATGGAATGATTTGCGCGTTGTTTGAGCTGGGTGTTGATCCGCATTTGCTTACGGAAGAACAAAAGGCAGGCATCGAAGTGCTGCCAGCGGACGCGCCAGTCGGCCATACCGATCCATTGGGATATTTAGGATACGACGACGAGATTTTCGAAATTGGACTGACGCCAAATCGAAGCGACTGCCAGGCCCAGTTCAATTTAGGCATGGAAGTCGGAGCGATTTTGGATCGCGAAGTCGTTTTGCCGAATTTTGAGAACGCGTCGGTTTGCGGCAAAGACACCGATTTGAAAATCGAATCGGAAACCGAGCAATGCCCGCTCTTTTTAGGGAAGGTGATTGGCTCGATCACAATCAAAGAATCGCCGCGCTGGATGAAAGAGCTGCTGCAAGCGGCGGGGATGCATTCCATAAACAACGTCGTGGACATTTCCAATATTGTGATGCTGGAAACCGGCCAGCCTATGCATTTTTACGATATTGACGCCATCCGCAACCAGGAAATCACGGTGAAAAACGGCTTTGACGAAGACTATGTCGCATTGGATGGGGAAACGTATCATTTGCTGCCGGAAGATATCGTGATCACCAACGAAGGAAAGCCGATTGGCATCGCGGGAATCATGGGTGGCGACGACTCGAAAATTTTGGATTCGACGCGGGGACTGATCATCGAATGCGCGTCGTTCGATCACGTTTCCATTCGAAACACGGCCCGGCGGCTGAATTTGTCAACGGAGTCTTCTTTGCGTTATCAGCGGGGAATCGAACCGATGGCGCCGAAAAAAGCGATGGATCGGGCCGTCCAGCTTTTGATTCAGTACGCGGACGCCAAAGAAATCGGTGAAACGGTACAATGCGGGGAACTTCGCGACCCGCAAACGGTTTTGTCTTGCACGGCGGAAGAAATCAACAACCGGCTTGGAACGGATTTCTCTTGTGAGGAAATCGTGTCCGTATTCGACCGGCTGCTGTTCGCGCCAATCGTGCAGGATGGCGTCATCACGGTGACGATTCCAAGCCATCGAACCGATATGGAAGGCATGGCGGATTTAAGCGAGGAAGTCATTCGGATTTTGGGATACGACCGGCTGCCTTCGACTTTGCCGTATATGCCGATGACAGAAGGAAAGCTCAACAAAAAGCAGTCTTTGATCCGCATGACTGAAAACCTGTTTTGCGACCAGGGGCTTCAGCAGTGCGTGACGTACACATTGATTAGTACTGCCAAAAAAGACGACGCCGTGCTGGCGTGTGGCGAGGCGATCGAACTGGCTTCGCCAATGTCGGAAGAGCGCCGCTGGGTTCGAACGAGCATTTTGCCGTCTTTGATTGGCGTGGCGGCATACAACGAGGCGCATGGCAACAAAAACACCGCGCTATTTGAAATTAGCGAATTGTCTTCCCGGGAAGGCACGCAAAATCATTTGGCGGTAGTGCTCGATGGCGTATTGGAGCAAACGAGATGGCTCCACGAAAGCGTGCCGGCGGATTTCTACACGCTGAAAGGTTTGATCGAGGCGTATTTGGAGAAGATCGGTGTGAACGCGAACACCATTTTGCTGAAGCCAAACACGAAAGACACGACGCATTTCCACCCGTATCGTTCGGCGGAACTGTACCTTGGTAAAAAAATGGTTGGTCTTTTAGGCGAGATCCATCCAGTGTACGCGAAGGCAAACGACGTCAAACGGCTTTGTATCGCGGAGCTGGATTTGGACGCGATTTTGCAGGTGAAAAAATCAAAAGTGAAATTTAGCGCGATTTCAAGATATCCTTCGGTTTCACGCGATCTGGCTTTTGTGGTGGAACGTTCGCTGCCTGCGAAAAAGATCATGGAAACGATCAAACGCCACGGAAGAGATCCGCAAACAAAAGAAACGATTTTGAAAAATGTCGAAGTGTTCGATATTTATGAAGGCGAGCATGTCGCTGAAAATGAAAAATCCGTCGCGATTTCCATTACGTTCCAATCCAGTCGTCAGACGCTGACGGACGCGCAAATGAATCAAGTATTCGATTCGATTTTGGAGGCGTTGGAAAAAGAATGTCATGCCGTATTGAGAAAGTAGAGAGGTGAGCCTCTCTTTTTCTTTGGGCGGTTTCGTGTATAATGGAAAAAAGAATAGAGATGGTGAAAAGCATGCTGACAAGAGAAAATTTGTTAAAAATATTCAAATCGTTTGGAATCCAAAAAGGAATGCTCGTTTTAGTGGAAACGAACGGATCGCTGGAGTCGTATATCGCGGGAGGCGAGCAAATGGTTATCGAGGTGTTGAAGGAAATGCTGGGAAATCAGGGCTGCATCATCGCGCCGTCGTTTACGTTCGATACGCTCGATCCTTCCACGGAAGGCATTTACCGGTACGAGTATCCGTGCTGGGAGGAAATCCGGGAAAGCATTTTAGGGTTTGATAAAAAAATCAGCCAAAGTCAGGATTCGTTCGCGAATCAAATGCTTCGAAATCCGGAAAGCGCGCGCTCGAGCCATCCCGTGTATAGTTTCGTTTTTCTTGGCAGACACGAGGAGTCCTGGCTGAAACAAAAAAATAACTATCCGATTTCACTGGATTCAGTTTTTGAGGGCTTGAAAAACAAAAAGCTGGGCGTGCTTTCATTCGATAAAAGTTTAATGGAAAACTGCGTGTTTTACGCCTTGTGCCGAAAAAAAGAGGACGAGGAAGTGTTTATGCTTCGAGCGTATAAAAAAAGAGGACGGGAAAAAGAGGTTCATACCTTTTTGATGAACCAGCCGTCCTTTTCCAAGATCCAGGCGGTTTTAAACGAAAAAGAAATTTGCAAAGAGGCGGGAGAGGGATATGAGATTTCCTATTTTGCGTTGGACAAATGTCCGGAAATCAACGCCGCCGCTTCCAAAAAAATGGATTCTTCTTCCGGGCCGAAGCGTCCGAACTGATCGGAATCTACATCGAGAACGGCGAAAAGCGCATCGTTTTTAAAAACGGGGGCGACAAATTCGCTGTTGCTGGCGCTATCGCAAGCGATATGGCCTGGAAAAGCATGGACATCGGGAATGTTCATGCTTTTCTTTCGGGCTGCGCAAGTGCCAACGACTCCTTGCCCGATTGGAATCCGGGTGCAGGCCAGGCGGCCTTGAAAGGGACCGAGAAAGCAGCAGTTTTGCTCGATGTCGACAAAATAAAAACCGACCCAGTTTAAATGCTCCAACTCGTCGTGGAGCAAAGCCGTCAAATTACATAAATTGGAAAGAACGGGAATCGAAGGATCCCAGAGCGTTTTCATTTGATTTTTGATTATTATTTGATTCATAACTCCATTATAACCGTCATAGAAAAAATAAAAAAGCATCTTTGTTTTCAAAAAACGAAAAACGCATTATACTAAAAACGAACGTTTTTATCCTCTAAACTGTAATCGAAAAAAAACGAAAAAAATTCAAAATTATAATTGACAGATCAAGCCGAACAAGGTATGATAGGAACACGTTGAGGAACTTCTTCTTTAACGAACTGTCATTTAAAATCTTTTGAGAAATCAAAATAAAATAGTTGACAGATAGAAATATTCATGATATAGTATACAAGCTGAGCCGATGTGAAAAACAAAACGGGGAAGCGAAACGTATGATGAAAAAGCTGTTTGTGAAACAAACAGCGGGACGATCTTTGAAAACCTGATAGAAACGAAAGAAACAAAAAATCAATCGTAC
>NZ_CAXHOA010000034.1:0-10832 GCF_964018005.1 uncultured Dubosiella sp. | reverse complement strand
CGCTCACTTATCATACCGCACTCCCTATCAACTGTCAACTGCTTTTTATATCTTTTTTAAAGAAATTTAGATGACAGTTTGGGGGGCACAAAAAAGAGGCGAGAATGCTCCCGCCTTGCTTCGTTACTCTTCTTTTGGACCATACTGCTCGTAATACGCGTCGATACGTCCTTTCAATTCCGGATCCAGATCCAGGTAGCCGATGACCTCCGGCATCGAAACGATCGCCGCCGTCGGAAAGCCATACAGTTTCGACACTTCCTTCAACGCCGTTTCGTCGCCTTTTCCTCTTTCGTGGCGGTCCAGCGACACCATCAGCCCAACGATCGTCACATCCGCCGCGCCTTTGACTTTCGGCACAGTTTCCTCCATCGACTTGCCCGACGTCGTCACATCCTCGATCATGACGACCCGGTCACCGTCTTTCAGCTTCGTTCCTAAAAAGCTTCCCTTGTCCGCGCCATGGTCTTTTTCCTCTTTGCGATTCGAGCAATAGCGCACTTCCTTGCCATACAGCTCGCTGAATGCCATCGCCGTCGTCACCGCCAGCGGAATACCCTTGTACGCCGGTCCAAACAGCACGTCAAAATCGTCCCCGTACCGGTCGTGGATGGCTTTGGCGTAAAACTCGCCCAGCTTTTTCAGCTGCGAACCCGTCACATAGCCGCCCGCGTTCATAAAGAACGGCGATTTGCGCCCCGACTTCAATGTGAAGTCACCAAATTTAAGCACGCCACTCTCCAGCATAAAGTCGACAAACTCTTTTTTATACGCTTCCATGTCTACCCCTCCATGATCGCTTCGATTTGCTCGTACGTCGCTTTCGGATCGTTGGCTTTCGTGATCGAGCGGCCCACAACGATATAGTCGCAGCCTTCTTCTTTGGCCAGCTGTGGTGTCGCGACCCGTTTCTGGTCGTCCACCGAATCCGAAGCCAGCCGAATGCCCGGCGTCACCGTTAAAAAGTCGTCGCCACACACTTCGTGGATCTTTTTCGCCTCGTGCACCGAGCACACGACGCCATCCAGGCCAGCCGCTTTGGCGTTTTGCGCGTAGTGAAGCACGCAGTCGATAACCGAGCCTTCGATCCCGAGCTCCTCGTTCATCGCTTCCTGCGACGTCGACGTCAGCTGCGTCACACCGATACAAAGCGGTCTTTCGCCGCCTTGCGCGCCTTCTTTCAGCCCTTCGACCGCCGCCTTCATCATCGCGATCCCGCCGCCACAATGCACGTTCGTCATGTCCACGCCAAGACGGGCGAGGTTTTTCATCCCGCCCTTGACGGTGTTGGGAATGTCGTGCAGCTTCAAATCAAGGAAAATATGATGGCCCATCTTTTTGACGGTTTCCACGATTTCCAAACCACACGCGTACGTCAGCTCCATGCCGATCTTCACGTAAACCGGCTCGGTAAACTGCTTCAAAAAATCAACGACTTCCTCTTTGCTTGAAAAATCAAGCGCCACGATCGTCTTACTCATGCTTAAAACTCCTTCCTACCGCATCCTGGATGCTCGTATATCCGTATTTCGCCAGTACCTTTGGCAGCTCTTCAATGATTTTCACGCACACGAACGGGTCGACAAAGTTTTGCGCGCCCACTTCGACTGCGCTTGCCCCCGCCAGCAAAAACTCCAAGACATCTTCGGCGCACGTGATGCCCCCAACGCCAATGATTGGGATGTCCACCGCCTGCGCCACCTGGTACACCATCCGGATGGCGACCGGTTTGATGGCCGGCCCCGAAAGGCCGCCCGTCTTGTTCGCCAACAGCGGCTTGCCGCTCTTCAAGTCGATCCGCATGCCCATCAGCGTGTTGATGAGCACCAGCCCGTCGGCCCCCGCTTGTTCGACCGCCTTCGCGATGTCCACGATGTTCGTCACGTTGGGGGACAGCTTCACATACACCGGCTTTGTCGCCGCCGCTTTCGCCATTTTTGTGACATGGGCCGCCAACGCAGGATCCGTTCCGAGTCCGATGCCCCCGTGCTTGACGTTCGGGCACGAAATGTTGAGCTCGTACGCCTTCACGACCGGCTGATCGTTGAGCTTTTTAATGACCTCGACGTAGTCTTCCTCGGTCGCTCCCGCGACGTTAGCCATGATCTCCACGTCGTATTGGGCCAAAAATGGCAGCTCGTGCTCGATGATGGCGTCCACGCCCTTGTTTTGCAGACCAATCGCGTTTAGCATCCCCATCGGGGTTTCCGCGATGCGCGGCGTCGGATTGCCAAGCCGCTCCTTTGGCGTCGCCGATTTGATCGCGATGCCGCCAAGAAGCGACAAGTCGTACAATTCGGCGTATTCCCGGCCAAAGCCAAAACAGCCGCTCGCCGGAATGATCGGGTTTTTCAAATGAAGTCCCGGCAGTTCCACCCGCAAATCCATCATAGCTTGACCCTCCTTACTTCAAAGACCGGCCCGTCCTTGCACACCCGTTTCATCGAGCCGTCCCGCATTTCGACCACGCATCCCATACACGCACCAATGCCGCACGCCATGCGCGCCTCCAGCGACAAGTAACCGTGTTCGTAGCGGGCGTCCAGCGCCTTGAGCATCGGCAGCGGGCCGCACGCCATCATAAACGGGTTTTCGATGTGTTTCTGCTCGATCGCGTCCACGACCGTTCCACGCACGCCATACGAGCCATCCATCGTCGCCACATACACATTGGCGCCTAGCTGCTGAAACGCCGCTTCGTAAAAGACATCGTCTTTCGTATTGAAGCCGAGCACGACCGTCAGCGCCTTGTCCTTGTTTTGTTTGGCGACTTCTAGCAACGGCGGCACGCCCACGCCACCGCCAATGAGCAGCAGGCTGTCGCCTTCGGCTTTTGGAAAGCCGTTGCCGCACGGGCCGAACAAATCGAGCGCTTCGCCCGCTTCCATGTTGGCCATCGCCTTCGTTCCATCGCCCACGACTTTGTACACGATGACCAGGCCGTTGTCCGTGATTTCGGAAATCGAGATCGGCCGGCGCAGGAAATAGCCCGGGACTTCGATTTCCACGAATTGTCCCGGCCGGCTGTGCTGTCCCAGCGTCGTTTCCAGCGTCATTTTGTATACGTCGTTCGCGATTTTCGTATTGTCTAAGATTTTCGCGTTT
The DNA here is from genome assembly GCF_964018005.1 of uncultured Dubosiella sp. Classification (NCBI taxonomy): domain Bacteria; kingdom Bacillati; phylum Bacillota; class Erysipelotrichia; order Erysipelotrichales; family Erysipelotrichaceae; genus Dubosiella; species uncultured Dubosiella sp. The sequence continues at coordinate 7,727 of NZ_CAXHOA010000034.1, read as the reverse complement.
TCCTGCTTCATCCTTATTTCCCCATCTCGTTCATGGAAACCATCGAGAAGCTCAGCGACTCAAGCACTTTCAGCAGCGTGTACGCCGTGTCCAGACTCGTCATGCAGGAAATGCTGTTTTCCGCCGACACCCGGCGGATGAGGAAGCCGTCGGCGCGGCTGTTGCGGTTTTTCGTCGACATCGTGTTAATGACGAGCTTGACCTGACCGTCGCGAATGATGTCCACGACGCTGTTGTCCTTGCCTTCCTCGATTTTCGACGCGTGGTGAATGTACAAGCCATGGTTTTCGAGGAACTTCGCCGTGCCTTCCGTCGCGTAAATACCATAGCCGATGTTCGCGAACCGTTTCGCCAGCTCCAAAGCGTCCTCCTTGTCCTCGTCGGCGATCGTAAGCAGCACGTTGCCGTGCGTCGCCACCTGGATGCCGCTGGCCACCAGCGCCTTGTACAGCGCCTTTTCCAAATTGATGTCGCTGCCCAGCGCCTCGCCCGTCGACTTCATTTCCGGCCCGAGCACCGTGTCCACGCCACGCAGTTTGGCGAAGGAGAACACCGGCGCCTTGACGAACACGCGTTCCGGATCGTCGCCGTGGTAGCCCGGCACGAAGCCTTGCTCCTTCAACGACTCGCCCAAAATCGCCTTAGTCGCGATCGTCGACATCGGCACCCCGGTGATTTTCGACAGGAACGGAACCGTGCGGGACGAGCGCGGATTGACTTCCAGCACGTACACCTGCTCGTCGCGGTCCACGATGAACTGGATGTTGTACAAACCGATGAAATGGAATCCCTTGCCGATGCGAATGCCGTATTCGATGATCGTGTCTTTCACCTTTTGCGAAATCGTCTGCGTCGGATATACCGAGATCGAGTCGCCCGAATGGACGCCCGCCCGTTCGATATGCTCCATGACACCCGGGATGTACACGTCGTTTCCATCGGCGATCGCGTCGATTTCCAGCTCTTTGCCGACGATGTACTTGTCGACCAGGATTGGCGCGTCGTGGCTGATTTCCTGCACGGCCGTCGCCATGTACACGCGCAAATCGTCGTCGTTGTGGACGATTTCCATCGCCCGGCCGCCTAACACGTAGCTTGGCCGCACAAGTACCGGATAGCCGATCTTGTTGGCGATGACGAGCGCCTCCTCCACCGTCGTCGCGGTTTCGCCCTTTGGCTGCGGAATGCCCAGCTTGCGCAGCATCGCCTCGAACTCGTGGCGGTCTTCGGCCCGGTCGATGTCCTCCAGGCTCGTGCCCAGGATCTTGACGCCGTGCTCCACGAGGGAGTCCGCCAGGTTGATGGCGGTCTGCCCGCCAAACTGCACGATGACGCCCAGCGGCTTTTCAAGCTCGATGACGTGCATGACGTCCTCGGTCGTCAGCGGTTCGAAATACAGCTTGTCGGAAATCGAGAAGTCGGTCGAAACCGTTTCCGGGTTGTTGTTGATGATAATGGCCTCGTAGCCTTCATTGCGCAACGTTTCCACGCAATGCACAGTCGCGTAGTCGAACTCGACGCCCTGGCCGATGCGGATCGGTCCCGAACCGAGCACGACGATTTTCTTTTTGTCGGAGCAGATCGACTCGTTTTCCTGCTCGTACGTCGAGTAGAAATACGGCGTGGCGCTCGTGAACTCGCCCGCGCACGTGTCGACCATTTTGTAAACCGGGATAATGCCGTTGGCTTTGCGCAAATCGTAGATCTCTTTCGCGCTCATGCCCCACAGCTTGCCGATATAGCTGTCGGAGAAGCCGTATTCCTTGGCTTGCGCCAAAACGGCGACGTCCTCGACGTGCTCTCTCAGCTCGGTTTCAAATTCGACGATGCGCTTCAAATGCGACAGGAAGAACATATCCATTTTCGTCACGTCGTGGATTGTCTCCAAGTCGTAGCCGTCGCGGATCCATTGCGTGATGGCGAAGATGCGCATGTCGTCGCAGCGCTTGATTTCCTCGAGCAACTCCTCCTTGCTCATGGATTTGAACTCTTCCTTTTCCAGATGATCCACTTTCATTTCCAGCGAGCGGACCGCCTTGAGCAAAGACTCCTCGAACGTGCGGCCGATGGACATGACTTCGCCGGTCGCTTTCATTTGGGTTCCCAGATGCCGGTCGGCGTTCGGGAACTTGTCAAACGGGAAGCGGGCGAATTTTGTCACGACATAGTCGATAGCCGGCTCGAAGCAGGCGTAGCTCGTCTTCGTGATCGGGTTGAGAATCTCGTCAAGCGTCAGCCCGACGGCGAGCTTGGCCGAGATCTTCGCGATCGGATAGCCGGTCGCCTTGGACGCGAGCGCCGAAGAGCGGGACACGCGCGGGTTGACCTCGATGACATAGTATTTGAAGCTGTTTGGATCGAGGGCGAGCTGCACGTTACAGCCGCCGCAAATCTTGAGCGCCCGGATGATTTTGAGCGAGGCGCTGCGCAGCATCTGGTTTTCCTGGTCGGTGAGCGTCTGGACCGGCGCCACGACGATGCTGTCGCCCGTATGGATGCCGACCGGGTCAATGTTTTCCATGTTGCACACAACGATGGCGTTGTTGTTGGCGTCCCGCATGACCTCGTACTCGATTTCCTTGTAGCCGGCGATGCTTTGCTCGATAAGGCACTGGTGGACCGGCGAGATTTTCAAGCCAGCCTCGCAAATTTCGCGCAGCTCTTTTTCATCGTCGGCGAAGCCGCCGCCCGTTCCGCCCAACGTGTACGCCGGACGCACGACGACCGGATAGCCCAGGCCTTTGCAGAAATCGACCGCTTCCTCCACCGTGTGCACGATCGTGCTTTCCGGTACCGGCTCCTCGATATCCTGCATCAAGGCCCGGAACAGCTCGCGGTCTTCCGCCCGGTTGATGGCGTGCAAGTCGGTTCCCAGGATCTCGACGCCATACTCGTCCAGAATACCGTCCTCGTGCAGCTCGACGACGAGGTTCAATCCGGTCTGACCGCCCAGAGAGCCTAAAATCGCGTCGGGTCTTTCTTTATAAATGACGCGTTTGGCGAAATCGAGCGTGATCGGCTCGATGTACACGCGGTCCGCGATGGTCGAGTCGGTCATGATCGTCGCGGGGTTGGAGTTGATCAAAATGACTTCGTAGCCTTCCTCGCGCAGCGACTGGCACGCCTGGCTGCCGGCGTAGTCGAACTCGGCCGCCTGGCCGATGACGATAGGTCCTGATCCAATGACGAGTATTTTATGAATGTCTGTCCGTTTAGGCATGTTTTCCCTCCTTGTCCATCAATGCGATGAATTCATCAAACAAATCCCGGCTGTCTTCCGGTCCGGCGCTCGCTTCCGGGTGGAACTGCACCGAGAAGCATGGATAGTCTTTATGGCGCACGCCTTCGCAGCTTTTGTCATTGAGCGCCTGATACGTCATTTCCAGCCGCGTGTCTTTGAGCGAGTCGATGTCGACGGCGTAGCCGTGGTTTTGCGACGTGATCTCGACTTGCCCGGTCGACAGATCGACGACCGGATGGTTGCCGCCGCGGTGGCCGAATTTCAATTTGTATGTTTTAGCCCCGGACGCGAGCGAAATGAGCTGATGTCCAAGGCAGATGCCGAACACGACGGTTTTTGGCATGAGCTCTTTGAGCGTCTCGATGGCTTCCGGCACATCTTCCGGATTGCCCGGGCCGTTGGTGAGCATGACGCCGTCTGGATGGTACGACAGGATCTTGCTGGCAGGGGTGTCGTAAGGCACGACGACGAGATCGCATCCGCGTTTGGATAGCTCGCGGACGATGCCGAGTTTGGCACCAAAGTCCATGAGGACGACTTTTTTGCCGCGATTCGGGATCGGGAAGATCTTGCCGCTAGCGACGCGGGAAACCTGGTCGTGCAAATCGTCGGCTTCCTTGAGCGATTTCACGATGGCGTCGATGTCGTCGCCCGGGTTGGCGAACGTCGCTTTCATGACGCCGTGGTCGCGCAGCTTGCGGGTGATGGCTCTAGTGTCGACGCCGTAAATGCCGGGGATGTTCTCGCGTTTCAAAAACGAGTCGAGCGTTTCCTGGCTGCGCCAGTTGCTTGGCGCGTCGCAATAGTCTTTGACGACAAAACCGAAAACGGCGGGCACGATGCTTTCGTAGTCGTCTCGGTTAATGCCGTAGTTGCCGATGAGCGGGTACGTCATCATGACGATTTGGCCGCAATACGAGTTATCGGTCAATATTTCCTGATAGCCGGTCATCGACGTGTTGAACACGAGTTCGCCGATTTTGAACTCGTCGCTTCCGAACGCTTTTCCGCGGTAGACGCTTCCATCTTCCAATACGAGGTATCTTTCTTTCATGCTGTTTTTCCTTTCCAGACGCTCTTTCCGTCCACAAATGTCTCGCACACTTGCGCGTGCACTTTCACGTGATCAAACGGGGTGTTTTTCCCCATGGATTCAAAACAATCCGCTTCGATCGTGTATTCGTTTTCCAAATCGACCAAAATCAAATCGGCGGGCGCGCCGATGCGGATGTGGCCGATGTCTTCCAGGCCGAACCGCCTTGCCGGGGTCGTCGACATCCAGTCGACGAGCTGCGGCAGCGTCCAGCGTTTTTGCTTGTGTACAAATTCCGTGTACAGCAGCGCGAAGCTCGTTTCCAGAGAAACGATGCCAAACGGCGCCTTGTCCATTGGTTTTTCCTTGTCGGCCACGCTGTGCGGGGCGTGGTCGTTGGCGATAAAGTCGAGCTTGCCTTGCTCGAGCCCTTCGATGAGGGCCATGCGGTCCTCGTGGGCGCGCAGCGGCGGGTTCATCTTCCAGTTCGTGCCTTGCACATCCTTGTCTTCGAGCAGCAGATGGTGGGCGGTCACTTCGCCCGACACGTCGCAGCCGTTTCGTTTGGCTTGGGCGAGCCGTTCGACGCTTTCCTTGGCGCTGATGTGGCAGGCGTGGTAGCGGTTGCCGATATCCCGTACGAGGTCGAGGTCGCGGGCGAGCTGCGCGAATTCGCAGTCCGACGGAATGCCGAGCCATCCGTTTTGTTTCGCGTATTCGGATTCGTGGACGCTGGCGCCCGGCTTGCGGTAGCGCATGTCCTCGGTATGGCAGGCGAACAGGACGTCGTTTTCTTTCGCGCTGGTCATCGCTTTTTTCATGACATCGTCACGGGCGACGCCGACGCCGTCGTCAGAAAACCACTCGATGCCCAGTTCCTTCAGGCTGGCGTAGTCGACGATGTCCTTTCCGGCTTCGTTGATAGTAATGGTGCCGTACGGATGCACGTGTACGACGGCTTCTTTGTCAATCAGGGCCAAATAGTCTTTCATGACTTCCTTCGTGCTTGGAAACGGAAGGACGTTGGGCATGGCGAAGATCGTCGTGAACCCGCCGGCGGCCGCGGCTTTCGTACCGGTCGCGATCGTTTCCTTTTCGGTGTGTCCGGGTTCGCGAAGATGGACGTGCACGTCGACCAGACCGGGCAGCAGCACTTTGCCGGTGCCATCGACGATGGTGGCGTCCTCGTCGATGTGGGTTCCTCTTGGCACGATTTTTCGAATACGCGTGTCAAAGAGCACGTCGACGTCGCGCAGCTGGCCGCTGACGAGCGCCTGCGCGTTTTGGATGAGCGTTTTCTTCATATTCAATCCTCCTTGAAGGCGGAGTAGCCGAACGCGCGTTTGATGACGGCTTTGCGGACGAGCACTCCGTTTTCCATTTGCTTGAAAATGCGGCTTTTTTCGCATTCGACAAGATCGTCGGCGATTTCCACGCCGCGGTTGACGGGCGCGGGATGCATGATGATGGCGTTTTCCTTCATCATTGCATAGCGGCGATGGTCGAGGCCGTATGTGTGTAAGTAGTCCTCGTCGCTGATGCCGGCCAGACTGGCGCCACGCTCTTTCTGGATGCGTAGCATCATGACGACGTCGGCCCAGCGCACGCCTTCGTCCATGTCGATGGTTGGATAGCCTTCCCGCTCCCATTCTTTTGGCCCGGCGAAGCGGACGTTGGCGCCCAGGCGCTCGAGCGCGTCCTTGTTGGAGGCCGCGACGCGGGAGTGGGCGATGTCGCCGCAGATGAGGACGTTGAGTCCTTCAAACGTGCCGAACTCATCGTACATCGTGTACAGGTCGAGCAGGCACTGAGTTGGATGGTTGCCTTTTCCATCGCCGGCGTTCAGGATCGGGATCGCGATGTCTTCGAGCTCTTTGAAGTACTCGTCTTGCGGATGGCGGATGACGAGCACTTTGTAGCCGATGGCCTCGAACGTCTTGACGGTGTCGTACAGCGACTCGCCTTTGGTCACGCTGGACGAGGCGGAGTTGAAGTCGGCGACGGAGCAGCCAAGCTGGTATTCGGCGCTCTCGAACGAGTAGTGCGTTCGTGTCGAAGGCTCAAAAAAAAGATTAGCAACCAATGCGTTATGCATTGGCAAATGCCAATCTTGTTGAGAAATATTAAAAACTCGTGCATCATGTAAAATTTCCATGATGTCGTGAATACTGAGATCTTGTATGGATAGCAACGAATGTTTATTCATAAAATAAAATCCTCCCTGTAAAAAGGATCTTCCCTTTTTGATCTGTCCTATTTTAACACACAATGTCTTGCGTTTCCACCCTGTTTTTTTTGATCATCGCGATCCACCGTTCGATTTGGTTCGCGTTGGCTTCGATGGACGCCATCGCGTCCAGCCGCAATACCGGGACGCCTTGCCGTTCCAGATTTTCGACCCATCGTTCGATTTTGCCCGTGTCCTTGCGCCGCACGCTTTCAAAAAACGCCTCTTCTCTTTCCTGCAGCGCCTTGTCTTCGGCAAGCCGGGTGCCAAACTGCCGTTTGGAGCGTTCGCGAATGCGGGCCTGCGAGTCCTCCTTGCCGATCGACAAATACACGATGCCGTCCAGATAGGAGAGCAGGTCGTCATCCTCGTTGTTCACACAACAATAAATAAATGGCGTATTCGCTTGCGCCCGATCGTCGAGTCGGGCATACAGCCGGTGCCAGGCGGTTTGGCTGGAGCAAAACGTGCCGTATTCGCCTTCGTTTGAAAAATACAGCTGCTCGTTATCGATCCACTCCGCGTTCCATCGGCAGGCGATTTCTTTCCCTAATGTGCTTTTTCCGGCTCCGTTCAAGCCGCAGATCATGATTCCTTTTCTTTTCATGGGTTTATTTTAGCACAATACCAAGCTATATTTTTATCGGATTTAGTGATTTTTCAAATACCCTGTCCTCTCTTTTTTAGAGAGGATTTCTGTAACTTGTACACTTTTCCTTCGTAAAAACACCTCCTCTGTTTAGACAAAGGAGGCGTTGATCAAAATAACGGTTGTTCTGCGCGGAAAGCAAAGGACTAAATTTTTTTCCTTATATTTTTATTACTTAGTTGCTCCACAAGAACATTTGAATCCAGCCGGAACCTGTTCATCATAAGCTGCTTGATCGACCACATAACGTGTTCCGTATTCCGCCGGATGATTGATGGTATTGGTTCCAGTTTGAATAGTCTTCCATTCTGTTCTATAAGAACCATTTTCTCCATTTAACATATGGGCTTCAATATGAGGATTTACTTTTCCAGTAATATCGGCTCCACAAGTATTACAAATTGTTAATGCAACTTCTTCATAAATTGGCACACTCTCTGTCCATGCTTCCTTTACAACATACTGTTCATTGTGTCCTTTTTCTGGATGGTGAACGGTCTTATATTGCTGTACCCAGTTGTGCGTATGGCTTGGTGTGTTTGGTTTTTGTGAACCTTGATTACTGTTACCACCTGTG
>NZ_CAXHOA010000033.1:0-10875 GCF_964018005.1 uncultured Dubosiella sp. | reverse complement strand
GGAAATCATACTCCATCCTTTTAGCAGTGTCAACCGATAAGTGCTAAACCCCAAAAACAAAAAAAACACCAGATCGCTCTGCTGTTTTTACGCGCCCCGCTCTTTCAAGATCCGCGTCGTTTCCTCCCACGCTTGCTCGCTTTGCTCCCGGGTACTGCCGCGATACGCGCCCAAATACGGAGTGAACCCCAGCGAAGCGTACAACGCGATCGCCCCATACGACTGGGATTGTGTCGAAAGGTACAAAGGATACTTCGACGGGATCGAGTCGTACATCGCGCCAAGCTTTGTGAGCATCGCCCTGGCAATGCCTTGATGCTGGCACGACTCGTCGCACGCCACATAATGCACACGAAGCCGCTCTTCGTCAAAATCGCGTCCGGGCCACAATCCGGCGGAAGCCGCCAGCTGACCCGCCTCGTTTTTCACAAATAAAAAGTGGGTTTCAAAAAAAGCGCGGTCTTTTTCAAGCATGGCTGCCAGGGCGTCTCGCGCCTGCTCCATGGACGAAAACAAATTCACGCTTGTTTGCAGAGCACACCACGGTTCAAATAAATCGTCGTCGAACGGAACGTACGAAAACCCTTCCTTCAAATCAAAAACACGCTCGATCCGTTTTTTTGGCAGCACCATCAACACCTTGCGATACGGAATCGACGAATCCAGTTTTGTCATGATCTCACCTCGCATCCATTGTACCACGAAGCGATTTTACACCAACAGAGAAAATTTTCTTAATTTGGTATATCAATATATTAAATTAGTATGCTATAATACATCCGAAAAGAGGGAGTTCAACATGAAAACATTACCAGCAAATGAAAAAGAACTAGCGAAATACTTTGACCATACGTACTTGAAAGCCGACGCCACCGACAAGGAAATGAAAAAGCTTTGCGACGAGGCGAGAGCCATGGGCAGCGCGATGGTCGCCATCAACACCGCCTGGGTCATCCCATGCAAGCAATGGCTTGAGGGAACGGATGTCCACGTTGGCGCAGCCATTTCGTTTCCGCTTGGCCAGTCGGGCCTGCAAAGCAAGCTGTTTGAATGCGAGCGCGCCATCCAGGATGGCAGCGACGAAATCGACTACGTCATTCATATCGGCAAGGCGAAAATGCACGACTGGGCGTATATCGAAGACGAAATGCGGCAAATGACGGCGCTCTGCCACCAATACAACGTGCCATGCAAAGTCATTTTTGAAAACTGCTATTTAACAAAAGACGAAATCAAAACCTTGAGCGAAATCGCGAAAAAAGTCCGGCCCGACTACATTAAAACGAGCACCGGATTTGGCCCGACCAGCGCGACCGTCGAAGACGTGGCGCTGATGAAATCCGTCGTTGGCGACGACGTGAAAGTCAAAGCGGCAGGCGGCATCCGCGACTGGAAAACGTGTCGGGCGATGATCGAGGCGGGCGCCAGCCGGATTGGCACAAGCGCTTCGTTGACGATTCTCGAACAATTCAAGGAGGAAGCCAACCAATGAAACCATACATCTTAGAACCGATTCCCGACTACACGATTTGGGGCAACGACAAAATGTCCACGTTCCGCCACGCCGACAAAAACTATGGCACATGGTGGGAAGTGAGCGCCCATCCGTATTGCACAAACCCGGTCCGCGACGCGGGCTGCACGCTTCAGGCGCTCATTGACAGCGATCCGGAAGCGATGCTTGGAAAAGGCATCACGATGCACGAAATGCTGCGCGTCGCCTTCCTGGACGCCAAGGACGCCCTGAGCATTCAAGTCCATCCGTTTGACGCCTACGCCATGGAGCATGCCAACGACTTCGGCAAAGACGAAAGCTGGTACATTATCGACGCCGAGCCGGGCGCCAAGCTTGTCGCGGGCACCACGACCGACGATCCGGCGACGCTCAAAAAAGCCGTTGAAGACGGAACGCTGGAAAACTACTTGTCGTATCAGGAAGTCAAACCGGGCGACTACATCGACATTCCCGCGGGCATGCTTCACGCGTTAGGCGCCGGCATTTTGGCGATCGAAGTGGGCACCAACTCCAATGTCACCTATCGTTTTTACGACTACAACCGCAAAAACGCCGACGGAAGCCAGCGCCCGCTCCATTTGAAGGAATCGTTCGATGTTGCCAACTTCGCGTTGCGTCCAACGTTTGTGCCGGCGCAAAACACGACACGCCGCATCGGAGACACCCCGCATTACGTCGTAGACGAAATTTTCGCCGACAAGGACATCGACATCGCCGGCAACGGAGTGTACTTTCTGTTGTCCAACCTTGGCGAGGACACGACGCTGGTCGTCGATGGTGTCGAATACCCTTTCAAAAAATATGAAAGCGCCTTCGTTCCCGCTTCCCTTTCTCATGTTACAATAAAACAAGGAGCGCACCTGCTCTATAGTCAAACGAAAGGAAATTGAAGATGAAAACAATTTTAGTCACCGGCGCCAACGGGTATATCGCCTCGTATATCGCCGCTGTCAACCAAACGAAATTCAACTGGATCAAAATGACGCGCAAAGATGCCGACCTGTCCGATCCGGACGCGGTGGAACGCTTTGTCCGCTCACAGGATTTTGATCTTTGCCTCCATACGGCGGCCAACGCGACGACCGCTGTATGCGAAGAAAATCCGGCGCTCGCCCATCGAATCAACGTGGAATCGACCGAGGCGATCGCGAAAGTGTGCCATGAAAAAGGGGCCCGCCTGATTTTTTGCTCGACCGAGCAGGTTTTTAACGGCAAGACGAATTTTGGACCTTTTGCCGAAGAAGAGGACATAGCGGCCGTGACGGTCTATGGTCAAAATAAAATCGAATGCGAAAAAATTCTCCATCAATGGTGTCCGGACGCGGTTATTTTGCGTTTTTCCTGGATGATGGGCTTGTCAATGCCAGGCATCAAGGCGAGTCCAAACATCGTATCCAATGTCATGAACGCCATCTTGCACCAGCAGCCAACGCTATTTACCGTGCATGAAAAGCGTTGCATGACGTATGCCCGACGGCTGGCTGAGCAATTTGAAGCCATTACGACGTTGCCGGCCGGCATTTACCATGTCGCGTCCGCCAACGACAAATCGACGTATGAAAGCGCGAAAACGGTCGCCTCGATGCTGGGCGCGACGCCGGAAGCCATCGCGCGCTACATTTTGCCAAACGAGGAGCGGTACGCCGACCGGTTCCGCGACTATCGTCTGGACGCGCAAAAGCTTGCCCAATACGGCATTACTTTTGGCACGTTTGACGAGGATGTCGAAGCGATTTTACGCGATTTTGGATGGAGGAAATCGTCATGAGCCTCACCGATCTCGCTTTGGAAAACTACGCGGCCGGATACAACTGCTCGGAAGCGATCATCCGCGCTTGCGACGCGTACTATGGGCTGGACCTGCACGAGGAAGACTTGAAAATGATGGCCGGGTTTGGCAGCGGCATGTATACGGGATTGACGTGCGGGGCGTTGTGCGCAAGCATAGCCGCCTTGTCGAAAATGACGGTTGAAACCAAGGCGCACGACCATTTGGACACGCTTCGTCCCTACTCGCAAAAAGTCGTCGCCGCTTTCAACAAGAAGCTTGGCGCGACGCAATGCGCCCAAGTCAAGCCGGTGCACTACACCAAAGCGTTCAAATGCCGGGAAACCGTTCGTCTGGCAAGCGAGTCGCTGGAAGAGGTAATGGACGAAATCGCCCGAATCGAGGAAAAATAAGCCGGAACCGGCTTGTTTTTCTTTTTGCGGAACGCTACTATAAAAAGAAAAACAGGAGAAAACAAACATGAAAATAGCCTACTGCATGCATTACACCGGCACGTCGTTTGACGAGTTGTCGGAAAATGTCGACCAGCTCATCGAGCCTGGCGACGAAGTGTTCGTCATGATCAACGACGACGACTTGCGGGATCAAATGGTCATTTCCTACGCCGACGAGCCGGCGCTTCACGTTTCCCAAATCCAGCAAAAAGCGCTGGACGCCGATTTGTCGCTGCCGCGCGGTCAAATCGTCCAGCTGCGCAACGCGCTGGACGCGCAAATCAACGAGCGCAAGCACTACGACCGGTTCATCCTGATGACGGACGGCATGATGCCCATCCGCTCCCGCGACACGATCGTCGCGTATTTGAACGAGCACGAAGGTCAGGACATTTACTACGTCGTCAACGATTCCGACCACGATGAAACGATCGCCAAGCGATTTGAAAACTACGCGTTCTTCACAAACACGATGAACTTTCAAACGAGCCGGATGATCAAGGGCATGAACGCGATGACTTCGAAAATCGTGCACAACTTCAAACAGCGAAAAATCGAAGACACGCTCGTGTTGAGCTTTCCATGGTTCATTTTGACGCCGGAAAGCGCCAAGGCGCTGGCCGACGCGTTTCCGTATTGCTCCAACACGTTTAAAATGTGCCTCTATCCTGAAGAGCTGGCCATCGCGACGATGCTTCGCAAGTTTGCCGGCACGCCGCATGTCAACGAGGACATTTGGGCTTGCGGGCCAACCGGGACGTACGCGTTGGAAACGCCGGTTGGTTTCCTGACAGCGGAAGCGATCGAATCCAAGCCGCAGGCGCTCTTTGGCACAAAAATCAAAAGCGATCAAAATCTCGACGTCTATCAAAATTATTTCGACGCCTACGTGAAACCGGTGAAATAGCCGGTTTTTTCATTGCGTGGACCGCAAAAGTTTGATACGATAAACATACCAACGGTATGTAAAGGAGGCCCTATGCCGAAAAAACGCGATTCCCAGGCGACGATCCAGCAAATTCTCGATGTGTCCCAGCGGCTGTTTTCTGAAAAAGGATACGAAAAAACATCCATTCAGGACATTCTTCACGATTTGAACGGCTTGAGCAAAGGCGCGATCTACCACCATTTCGCAAGCAAAGAGGAAATTCTGGAAGCGGTCATCACCCGGATGAGCGAACAGTCCGTTCAATTTCTGAACAAGATCCGCGCCGATTCGACGATGAATGGCGCGCAAAAGCTCAAAGCGATCTTTTGCGGCTCCATCGCCCAGCCAATCCAGGACGATTTGTTTCAAGCCGCGCCCCGCCTTTATGATGATCCATTCATGCTGGCCCGGATGCGGGACGACTCCATCCACCATGTCGCGCCGGCCTATATCGCCCCTCTCATTCGCGAAGGCGTCGAGGATGGCTCCATCGTGACCGGGTACCCGGACGAATTGGCGGAGCTGCTGTTGCTGGCCGGCAACATTTGGCTCAATCCGCTGGCAATCCAGGCCGACGCGAATAAAATTACGCGCAAAGCGAAACTGCTGCAAAAGATGCTGCGCCAGTGCGGCCTCGACTTGATTGAAGACGAAGCCATCGAACGGCTCGCCCATCTCGCCACGCTCGCCTCGAAAGCGGCGTGAAATTCGCCAACCGGCGATTTTCTTTTACCGCGATACATACCGTCGGTCGGTACTTAAGAAAGGAAATCCACTATGCTTTCATCCAAATCATTTCTTTTGTTGTGCGTTGGCCAAATCATCTCCTTGTTTGGCAACGCGGCGATTCGCTTTTTGTTGCCACTCTGGCTGCTCGAAGCGACCGGTTCCCCTTCTCTATTTGGCCTCGTAACCGGAATCGCCTTGCTTCCGTCCATCGCTTTGTCCATGGTTGGCGGCGTGTTGGCGGATCGCTGGCGCAAAGAACGCATCATGGCCGGCCTCGATTTTTTCACCGCCCTTTTGGTCACGCTCGTCGCGCTGGCGTGGAAGGCGCTTGATCCCGTTGTCGTGTGCGCGATCGCGCTGCTTGTATTGTACGCCATTCAGGGCGCGTACCAGCCAACGGTGAACGCGAGTGTCCCGGCGCTGCTGGACGAAGCGAACTGGATGAAGGGCAACGCCATCGTTTCGGGTATCGGACAGCTGTCCGCCATCATCGGCCCGGTCCTGGCGGCGCTTTTCAATCCTGTCTTGTCGAAAACCGCGTTTTTGCTCGTTCTGGCGGTTTGCTTTTTCGTCTCCGCGCTGCTGGAATTGTTTTTAAAAATTCCTTTCCATCCAAAACAGCGAACGCTTCGCGAAGATTTTCAAACCGGATGGCGCGTCGTCCTCCAAAACAATCTCATTCGTCGCGGCCTCGTTTTGATCGCCTTGTTCAATCTCGTCGTTTCCGGGCTGATCAGCGTTTCCGTTCCGGTTCTTGTGACGCAGCATTGGTACGCGGGCGCCAGCGCCGATTTCCACTTGTCGCTTTTGGAAGCCGCCATCGGCATTGGCGGCATCACGGGCGCTCTTTTCGCCTCCGCCCGCGTAAAAGCCGCCGGTACGAAGGAAATCAAAACGATCATGGCTGGCTGCGCCGTCGTTTTGGCGCTCATCGCCTTGCTGTTGGGAATCGCCCAAGGCGGTCCGGTTTCTTTTGGCGCGCTGGCCGTTGGTTTATGGCTGCTCATGGCGCTGGGTTCCATGGCGAGCATCGTGCTGCTGACGTGGCTGGAAACGATCACCCCAGCCGACCAGCTTGGCAAGACGATGGCGTTCGTCATGGCCTCGTGCCAATGCGCCGTTCCGTTAGGCAACATCGTGTTCGGCTTTTTGATCCAGTCGCTGCCCATGGCGCTATGCTATTGGATCGCGGCTTTCCTTTCCGGCTTGCTGGCGCTGGCTGCCCATCGCTTTTTCCAGCCAAAAACAAAATAAGAAGAACCGAATGGATGGGAAACTATACGTTCGAAAAGATTGTTATTTGGAGGCATCAAAATGGTGTCTCCTTTTGATTTTTTCATCCTTCTGAGTCCTGTTTTTTTACAAACACTTGTGCATATTCATTGCTTTCCTTCCTCTGGATCGAAATTTACAGGAATGAAATTCGAGTACGTATTTAGAAAAAGAGCATCATGACCTATGCCATGATGCCCGATTGCTACGCGGGTTGCTGCGCCTTAAAAACCGATTTTACTTTCGATAACGATTGATTGGTGATCCGCGCGATTTTTTCATAGGACATGCCTTCTTCACGCTCTTTATTTCGCGACTCTCTTTCAAATTCTCTCATGATCTCACACATGGCATTCACTACTTCCGGTTCCTTTTTAAAATACGATACGGCTTCTCTAAGCTCATCATAAAACATGTCATCCGGGTTTGTACAGTGGAAATCATGCATCAGCCTTCCAATCGCGTCATCGCCCCGGTATTCTCCATTGACAAAACGGATGTGCGCTTTCGTATGCAGGATCCGCTTCCATTTCCGGTTGAACCATTCATACGTATAAAACAGCTCGTTTTGTTTAAGGAAATCCTTCTTCGTTAAAAAGACGACCCAGTTTTCCCGCAGCGTTTTGTGTTCTTCACCTGATTTTAAGCCCTGATAATCATTCATTCGGCTTTTTTAGATGATTTGTTATATCAAAATGCATAGCAGTGTGCGTCCTCTTTTCTCCCGGATTCCCGACATAGAAAAAGCAGGATCACCTGTTTAGATTTCCTGCATGGGTGGGGCTTTTTATTTATTTTGTAGACGCGTTCTCCACTCAATAAAAAACGGGATTTATCTATTTTCCATAATCAATTCTCTACACTTCCATTCTTCACCTAGAACACAATAGGTTTCCGTTCTGTCAAGAACAACATCGTTAAAACCGACCGCTTTATAACAAAAATAAGCCGGAAGATTATTCTCAAAAACGCCCAAGGACGCTTTTTTTGCTCCATACATTTCAAATACAAATTTGAGGCCTAGCCGGAGCATGGCTTTTCCATAGCCCTTTCCTCTCTTGTGAGGATTTACAATCACAAATCCAAAACGTAGTTCATCCAAGGATTCATCCGGGTTTCTTAGCGTAAAAAAGCCAACGATTCCTGTTTCATCAAATGCAGTAAACGGCATTAGAGATTCAACCAAGCAAAATTCCTTTTGTGTTATCGGATAATTGCCAAGTATACCTGCTGTCCATTGATAAAACGCTTTTTCATCCTGACACCACGATAATATGGCATCTCCATCCGAAGCTTTATACGGTCTTGTTCTAATCATACAGTTTTCCTCTCAAATTCCGTTTTTTCACTCTCTCAACTCCCCAACAAACGGGAATTTCATCTTTTGTCTTTTGTTTCAAAAGATTTGTTCCATGAACCAATTTCAATCAGATTTCCTTCCGGATCAGCTATGAAGCACGTTCTCTGTCCCCAAGGCTCTGTTGTCGGTTCTAAAACAGAAGTCGCACCATTGCGTATCGCCTTTTCGTATTCTAAATCCACTTCTTCGAAAGTATCCACATAAAGCGCGATTTCCGAATGACCGTTTAATCCCTTTACATATTCGTACTTTTTACTTGTCATATTCTCAAAATCTTTTCTGCCGTAAAGCAAAAACAATGTCCCGTCCTTCACAAGATATACATTGGATGTCTGCTCACTCTCTTGAATCTCAAAGCCAAGCACATCTCTGTAAAATCGAATCATTGCTCCCATATCGTTTACGAACAATCCAAAACCGTCTAACCGCATATTCAATCTCCTCCACTTTCCCAATTTATCGTTGATACTATTATACACTTTTAATCCAATAAATGAAATGTGTCCGGCTTTTTTAATGGACTGGCTATGTGAGAATTTTTATTCCTATGTCGTTTTCAGCCATTTCAGGTAATCGTCCATATAATAAGTTTGATGCATTCCGTGATCCTGTTCTTTGACTTCCACCGCCACCACATCGCAACCGGCGTCTTGATACAGCGCAACCCCGATGCCGCCAATCCCCCAAAACAATCACCATTCTTTTCACGATCCTTTTCATCCTTTATTTCCTTTCCGAAACCGGTAAATACCGGGCGAGATTGTCCCGAATCGCCTCCATGTACTTCCGGTACAGCGCGCTGTCGTTTTGCAAGCCATGGCCGGAATGTGGCATTTCGAAATACTCCACTGGCACGTCGTTGGCCCGCAAGGCGTCAACCAGCGGCTTCGCTGTTTTAAACGGACACACTTTGTCGTGGGCGCCATACGCGATCACGCTAGGCACCGTGTCCTTGTCGACCCACATCGACGCCCAAATCGGCTTCATCGCCTCGACATACGAGCCGTCCTCGATCATTTCCGGCGTGATGGTTTGGCCGGCCATGGCGCTAAACAACCCGGCCGCCGCTTCAGGACTTTGATCCAGTCCGTACGTGTCCCAGCTTTTTGGATCGAAGCTGGCCGGTCCAACCGCCTCGAACAGCAGTTTAACGGGCACGGGCGACGTTTTCGCGTCCCGATACGCGTAAAGCATCGCCAAGGTGCCGCCGGCCGAACCGCCGCCAATGGCCATTCCGTCGATTGGATAGCCAAGGCGCTTGGCTTCGTCGACAATCGCGGGAACGCTTTCCTTGATTTCCAGCGACTGGGAATACACGCTGGCTTGCGGATTTTTCTCGCCAAACAGCGTGTAGTTGACGCCAGCCGCCACATAGCCAAGCGAGCAAAGCCATTCGAGCATTTCCTTGTCGCCCGCCTTGTCCCCGGCTGTAAAACCGCCTGCGTGCAAATACACGACAAGCCCGTACGCCGGTCTGCCGGTATCGGCCGGCACATACAAATCGTATTTGTTCGCTTCTTTTGGTCCATAGCTTAAATCCTCGTATACCGTTCCGACTTTGTCGCTCCAGTCCACGCGAAACGCTTTCGTCCACACCGGCTGATGCTTCATTTTAAACGCAACCGAACCAGCGAAGCTGATTACGAATACGAGGACACATGTCAGCACAAACATTCCTCTTCCCTTCCTTTTCATAAAAAATCACCGCCAAACATCGTGCCGCCCATGAGCGCGTTCATCGCCCCGCGCACGGCGAGCCGTCCTAACACAATGCCGCATAGAGCCACAATGATCAAAATGTATATTCTCTTTTTCGTCCACATACGTTTCCTTTCTTGACATCCCGGTTAAAGATGTTATTGTAGTAACAGTTATATTTGTAACATATGGAACAACAGGCGACAAGACGGCACGCCTGTGTTGTTCGAAACGGAAAGGATTTCTAACACATGTCGAAACAAAGCGAAAACTCGAAACAATGGATCGCCGAAGCGCTGTTCCAGCTCATGGAAACGACGCCGTTTTCCGAAATCACCAACAAACAGATCACCGGCAAGGCGGGCTTGTCGCACATCACGATTTACCGCAATTTCGATTCAAAGGAGGAAATCGTCGAATATTACTTGCTGGAATGTCTTGAGCGCGCTTCCCTGGACAACGCGAAAATGGACGACCTCTTCCGCTTTTATGAAACGAATAAAAAACTGATTTCCCTTTTGTACCAAAACCATCTTCAATATGTGTTGCTGGACGCGATTTTAAAGAAACTTCAACACGATAAAAACGACGATCCGACTTCCGCCTATGCGAAGGTGACCGTCGCCTATTTGATGTTTGGGTGGTGTGACGAATGGTACAAGCGGGGTATGAAGGAAACGCCCGAACAGATCCGGGCGCTGCTCGAGGAACAAAAGAAAGGATGAGTGCGAGGTAATCGCGGCTGTAACGATCAAACAAGTCGAAGGGGAATGGGCGCGCTTAATCCATTGGATGAAAATTTTGATGCGTTCCACTCGCCTGTTTGAAAAGAATGTGGTTAAATACGGTTGAGCTGAAAGAAGCTCACTTCATAATCAAATTCCCTTTCTTAAAACTTTCTTGGAAAAAGGCCTCGTCGGAGGCCTTTTTTCTTGGCTTGGGCAACAAAAAAGATCCGGTTTCCCGAATCTTGAAAAACGACCAGTGAGTTTTCACGTCAAGCCCCACACCTTCACGTGTTTCACTGTTTTCTATCGGATCGAACTTCGATCTTCCCTTAATTTTACACTACAATAGTGGGGGGGGGGGGGGGGGGGGGGGGGGGGGGGGGGGGGGGGGGGGGGGGGGGGGGGGGGGGGGGGGGGGGGG
>NZ_CAXHOA010000032.1:0-12666 GCF_964018005.1 uncultured Dubosiella sp. | reverse complement strand
TTATTCTATTCCTTTTTTTATTATCTGTCAACTAAAATATTAGATATTTTTTAATATTTTTAAAGGACAGAAAAAGGGGCGTTTATCAAATTGCCCCCACATCATCTAAACCTGTTAATATGTGCGCGCCATTGGCAATTAAGTAATTGCAGCCCCGATACAATAATTCCTGAAAATCAGTAGGGACGCAATACACCTCTCGATCCAGCGCCAAACATTCATTGACCGTTAACATCGTTCCACTCTTTAGCGTGGCTTCAACAACCACCACGCAATGGCAAGCTGCGGCAATCAACCGGTTCCGCCACGGGAAGTTTTTCGCATAAGGCGGGGTTCCCGGAGGATATTCTGTAACAATCAAATGCCCGCTACGCATTTTCGCATACAGTGCCGCATTTTCTTTGGGATACACTCGATCCAAACCGCAGCCAATAATGCCAATCGTTTTCCTATCCAAAGCGCTCCAATGCGCTACGCTGTCGATTCCTTTTGCCAGCCCTGAAACAATCGTATACTTCTCCTTTAGGCACTGGGTAATTCGCACCGCATTTTCCTTTCCCTTTTCAGAACATTGGCGCGCACCAATGACTGCGACTATTTTTTCCCTTAACAAGCTTAAGTCGCCTTCATAAAACAAAATCCACGGCGGACATTCCAACGCCAAAAAACAAGTCGGATATTCAGCTTCACCAATCGTCACAAAAGCGAAAGGGCACTCTAAAATTTGATAGTCCTCCTTTTTGTCCAACGCTTCCGCAATCCGATTCCAGTCTCCTTTGTAGCGAATCGCATAATATAAAATTGCTTGTCTGAAATTATACCTCATACCTTTATATACGATTTTTTTCGGGAAAAGTGGACATTTTTTTAAAACAATTTAATTTCTTCCAGTTTTTTCACAGGGCCATAACTCTTTCGATAAAAAGGCTGCACCCCAAACCGCTCCAGGTTTTCAATATGCCTCTTTGTCGGATATCCTTTATGCGCTTTCAAGCCATACATCGGATACATCGTATCCAATCTATACATCCAGTGATCGCGTGTTACTTTCGCAAGAATACTTGCCGCCGCGATAGAAATTGATTTTTGATCCCCCTTTACGATAGCTTCAAAGGGAGCTTCAGATTGTTTAAGCGGCATCGCGTCCGTTAAAATGTACGTCGTTTCTACCTCCTGAGCAATTTGTTCCATAGCGCGTTGTGTCGCTCGATAAATATTCAGCTCGTCGATTGTCTGCTCGGAAACAACGAGAATTTTATAAAAAAGAGCGTCATTTAAAATCTGCCCATATAACGCCTCTCTTTTTTTCTCGCTTATTTTTTTGGAATCATCAATCCGGGCGTTTTCATATCCCTTTGGGAAAACAACTCCCGCGACAACCAAAGGCCCCGCAATCGGGCCTCGCCCCGCTTCATCCATGCCAAGAATGGTTGGATAGTTTTTCCACAAATCAATTTCTAATGGTTTTTCAATCATCCACGCTCTCCCAAGTCAGCTTCCCGAGCTTATTCTCACGAATATCTTTTACGAACGACTTCATCAGCCGGTTCTCATCAATTTGTCCTTTTTGCAAATATCCCCGTTTTCGTCCGATTTCCAAAAGAGTATCGTATGGAGTATCCTGCAATTCGATTTGATACGTCTTTTTTAACGCCTCCGGATCATTTTTCATCAACCATTCGCAAGCGTAAAACGCAATATCATCTTGCGTGACGACCTCGTCGCGAATCGCGCCAAGCAATGCCAATTTCTCACCAATATGCTCCCCTTCAAACTTTGGCCAAAGAACGCCTGGCGTATCCAGCAATTCGATCGCTTTATCCAGCTTGATCCACTGAAGCGCTTTCGTCACACCCGGTTTATCGCCTGTTTGTGCCGCTTTTCTCTTCGCCAACGTATTGATAAACGTGCTCTTTCCTACATTGGGAATCCCGCACACCATAGCTCGCAGCGCCCGGGGATTGATTCCGCGCCGTTTTTGTTTTTCAATCAGTGGAGCACAAAGCTTTTCTCCACATTCAATGATGACATTTTTATAGGAATCTTTAATCAAATCCAAAGCGACGGCCTTCTGGCGATCCGTTTGAAAGTATTCCAACCATTCTTTCGTCTTTACCGGATCCGCTTTGTCCTTTTTTGAAAGAATAATCAAGCGAGGCTTCGTTCCGATCAGTTCATCCAGCATTGGATTTTTAGAAGCCAGAGGAATTCTTGCATCTCGAATCTCGATGATAAAGTCAACTTTTTTTAAATTTTCCTCCATTTGGCGTCGAGCCTTTGTCATATGGCCCGGGAACCAGTTGATATTGGACGTTTGCTGCCCGCCTCCTTGCTCGCTTTTTATCTTCTTGTCTTTTTTTCGCGTCATAGTTATCCATCCTTTGTACCTTTTTATTATACCGCATCCAGAAAAAGCAGAAAAGGAAAGCGTTCCTGCCTTCCTTCTCTCATTTTAAGCCAAAACTGGAAAATGGATACAATACAAAA
This sequence comes from uncultured Dubosiella sp., assembly GCF_964018005.1. Lineage (NCBI taxonomy): Bacteria > Bacillati > Bacillota > Erysipelotrichia > Erysipelotrichales > Erysipelotrichaceae > Dubosiella > uncultured Dubosiella sp. The sequence goes on along the minus strand of NZ_CAXHOA010000032.1, from coordinate 10,179 downwards.
ACCCCTTTTCCATAAATTTGCGACTCTTTCACCGGTCCAACCGACGGATCTCTGGAATCTTTTGAATTGGTTCGATTATCACCCATTACGAAATATTCATCTTCCCCTAGCGTAATCGGGCCCCAGTCTTCCCAAATCGGAATCCCATCCTGGGTTCGATTTCCTATGAAATATTTATTTAAACATCCAAATTGCTCCTTTTGCATCGCCGTATATTCAGGATTCAAATACGAAGACTCGTCGATTGCTTTTCCGTCAATGTAAATCACATCGTCTTTGCATTCAATCGTTTCTCCGGGCATTCCAATGATTCGCTTCACCCATTCGGCCTTTTCGCCTGTTTTTGGATCCTCCATCGTTACCACGACAATTTTGTTCCGTTCCGGTTTTCCGGTCTTTGCTCCAATCACACTGGTAAAACCATATTCTCCATCCGCAAGCGTCGGATCCATGCTGTGTCCGACAACCGTTACCGGATGCGCGATAAAATTCGCAAATAGTAAAACCGCGACGGCGCTAATAACAAAAACCTTCAAAAACTCAAAAATCTCTTTCCCGATAGATGCTTTTTCCTCTTTTTTCATATTCACTCCTTATCCTGTTGCTTTCCGTATTATATCTTGAATTGTCAAATTAAGTGCAACGTTTCCGAATAATACACTTCATATGGTGTTTTGTAGCCTAAACATTTTCTAGGCCGTTTGTTCAGTTCATCTACTTTTTCTTGGATGTACTCTTCTGGTATATCGGTGAGATCTTTTCCTTTCGGAAAGTATTCTCTCAAAAGACCATTTGTATTTTCGTTTGTTCCTCTATCCCATGGATGTCGTGGAAGCGGAAAATAAAATTGGACTTGATTCAGTTCTTCCGTTATATCCGGATGCGCAGTAAACTCTTTTCCTCGATCCGGGGTAATCGTGCAGAGTGGCTCCTCTTTTAGAAGTTGAATGGTCGCTTCTTTTACCAGGTCGCTTTTCTTCTTGGCTATCTTCATGCATTTTAGAAATCTGCTCTTTCTATCAACATATGTCACAAGACAGGCTTTTCCGGTCGCTCCAGCTACTGTATCTCCCTCCCAATCGCCAAGTCGTGAGCGATTATTGGCTTCTTCAGGACGATCTTTTAATTCATTGCTGATCTGGATCTTTCCTCGTTTTTCGATATAGTCCTTCGTATGCCTTGATTTTCCTCTATGTCTTAGCTTTCGAATAGCTCCTCGATTGCCATGAGAGAGATTCTTTTCATCAAACAAGCCGGCATAGATCGCTCTATAGATCGTATTATGACTGATTGACCAATCCGCTTTTTCGTACTCTAATCTTCAGCGATTTCTTCAGGGGACCATTGATGATCCAAGAAGCAGTTACGTACCCATTCATAGCGAACAGGGTCATTCAATATTTTCTTTCTTCCACAATGTGTTCGTCTTTTCGAATACTCTGATTGGGCCATCGAAGGACTGTATTTGCCTTGGGAAGCATTTCTTTTCAATTCTCTGGAAATCGTTGATTTATTTCGGTGGAGTATTTTCGCAATCTTACAGATCGAGAAACCTAAGAATGAATATTTTAGTATCTCTTCTCGCTCTTCTATAGTAAGATGAGTGTAGTGGTTCATAGATATGCCCTCCTGATTCATTTGGTTTGGTCACCATTAGTGTATCATGGGTGCTTCTATGTTCCACTTTTTTAGTGTTGCACTTAAAGTGTAAATTCAAGATACAAAAAAAGCCGGATCAACCGGCATTTTTTTATTTTCTAACTTCTTTAAGACGAGCAGCCTTACCGGAACGTCCGCGAAGATAACGCAATTTGTTACGACGTACTTTACCTTGACGAACAACTTCGATATGATCGACGATTGGCGAATGAACTGGGAACTTCCGTTCAACACCCACACCACTCGAAATTTTTCGAACTGTAATGGATTCTGTAATTCCACCGCCAACATGCTCGGTTATAACTCCTTCATAAACCTGGATACGACTCTTTTCCCCTTCTTTGATTTTTACATGGACACGAACCGTAGCACCCGATCTAAGATCTGGAATGTCTTTTTTCAACTGAGATTTCGTAATATCCCGAACTAAGTTTAAATTCATATTTCCTCCTTATTCATCCTGTGCTTTCAAAGACTCATAGTCAACGACCAGCGGAACCCGCACATCCTTATGAAGGATAGCATATCCTGATCAGCTTTTCAAGATTTCTTTCACCAACCGCTTTTCTGCTGGCGTCAATTCGACATGATCCAGCAATTCCGGCCGGATCTTGGCTGTTCGAATGACCGACTGTTCGCGACGCCATGCATCAATATTGGCATGATGCCCGCTCAACAACACTTCCGGCACGCTTTTTCCATCGAACACAGCAGGCTTTGTATACTGCGGATATTCCAGAAGACCGTTCGAGAAAGAATCGTCTTCACTGCTGTCTTGTCGAATCACACCCGGCAGCAGCCGGAGAATCGCATCGCACATCACAGCGCAGGCGCTTTCGCCGCCGGTTAAAACAAAGTCGCCCAAAGAAAGCTGCATATCGACATAATCGCGGATTCGCTCGTCAAAGCCTTCGTAATGACCGCAGAGAAAGATCAAATGCTTTTTTTTCGAAAGGTCCTGGGCGATGGGCTGGCTGAATGTTTTCCCTTGCGGCGTAAGCATAATGACTAAACTCTCCGGCGTTCGAATCGCCTTGAGCGCATCCACGATCGGCTGGCACATCAAAACCATCCCGGCACCGCCTCCATATGGCGTATCGTCGACATGTCCGTGTTTTTCATTCGTGTATTCTCGAAAGTCAATCGTTTCAAATTCAAATAAATCTTTTTCATACGCCCGCTTGATAATAGATGTATTGAGCAGGCTTTGAAAATACGTGGGGAACAACGTCAAAACCGTGATTTTCATCGCAGCCCTGCCATTTCCTTTATCGTGATTCGCTTTTCCGGCACGTCGACATCCACAATAAACGCGTCGACAAACGGCAGCAGGAAGCCGCCTTCCGTTCCTTTCACCCGTAAAACCAAATTGGCACCGGTTTCCAGCAAGTCGACCACTTTTCCAAGATTTTCTCCCTCTTCATTGAAAACCTGACAGCCATTCAGCTCATGATAGTAAAACTCATTTTCGTTTGTTTTTGGCAGTTCTTCGATTGGAATGAATAAGCCGTCCCCTTTAAGCGCCTCCGCTTTCTCAATCGAGTCAATTCCTTCAAAAAAAGCGTAGCCAAGTCCTTTTTGCATCCGAAACCGAAGAACTTTCAACGGTGTTTCCTCGTTCAGATACAATGTTCGACCTGTTTCAAAACGATGCGCCGGATCATCGGTAAGCAAATACAATTTACATTCCCCTTTTAAACCATGTGTATTGATTATTTTCGCAACTTGAATCATTTCTTTCTCCTTTTCCCGCAGCCAATCATTCTACAAAAAATAGGATACGTTTCCGCATCCTAATAAGCTTCGAATTTCACCGCGATATGTTTGTCATCATTGCGGGACGCGATCGACATCATTTGGCGCAGAGCGCTAGCCATGATTCCCTTCCGCCCGATCAACCGAGCCACGTCTTCACTATTTGCGTATACAAATAAAGAAATCTCGTCCTCATTGGAACTCGACATTGTCTTCACAGACAAAGACTTTTCATCGTCGACCAATGGTGCGCAAAGATCAAACAATGTTTTTTCCAAATCTACCATTATTTTCCGAATTTTTCGTCATGCAGAGTCTTGAGGACTCCTGCTTTCGACAAAATAGAACGAACTGTATCCGTTGGCTGGGCTCCGTTTTTCATCCAACGCATAGCGGCTTCGCTATCCAATGTTACCTGGTTTTCCGATTTCATTGGATCGTATGTTCCGATCTCTTCAATAAAACGACCATCGCGAGGGCTTCTGGAGTCTGCCGCTACGATCCGATAGAAAGGACGTCCTTTCTTACCCATTCTTTTTAAACGTAATTTTACCATGTTGTTGTCTTCCTTTCGATTTATGCATTGTTATCCTACCAAAGACCATTTGTGCTGTCAAGTATTTTTACTTGACACCTTTATTTCTTTTTCTTCTTGGATTTCGATTTTTTCTTTTTCTTTGAACCGGCGTGTTTGCTTGCCCCATACGCTCCCGCGCCTTTTTGCATTCCCTGAAGCATATTCATATTCGGCATCGAACCTGACTTCATCATTTTCATTAAAGTCTGCATTTGCTCGACCTGGCTGATTAAGCGATTGACTTCCATCACCTTGACACCCGCGCCTTTTGCGATTCGGGATTTGCGACTTGCCTTCAAGCACTGAGGATGTTCGCGTTCATACGGTGTCATCGACTGAATGATTGCCTCGCTTTTTTTCACCCCGTCATTAACTTGCTCGTCATCAATTTTTCCACTCAGTTTGCCCAGCCCGGGAATCATATTCATCATCTTTTGCATAGATCCCATCTTCTTGACTTGTTTGAACTGATCAAGCATATCGTTAAATGTAAACACGCCTTCGTTCATTCGCTGAACCGCGCGTTTTTGAACATCCATGTCGATTTTATCCTGTGCCTGTTCAACCAGTGTCATGATATCGCCCATGCCAAGAATTCGGTCCGCCATTCGATCTGGATGGAATTCTTCGAGATCATCCACTTTCTCACCATTGGAAACAAACATCACCGGAACATCCGTAATGGAACGGACAGACAACAATCCGCCGCCACGGGCATCGCCATCCATTTTCGTCACGACAAGGCCGGTGATCGCGAGCTGTTCATTGAATTCACGAGCAACCGTCACGATGTCTTGTCCAGTCATCGCATCCACCGTCAGTAAAATATCATCCGGCGCCACAATGTCTTTCATCGTTTTCAATTCATCCATCAAATCCGCGTCAATATGCAATCGTCCGGCGGTATCAAAAATCACAAGATCTTTTTGGCGGGATTTCGCGTATTCCAATCCTTGTTTCGCTGTCGTAATCGCGTCGACATCCGCCCCCAGGCTAAACACTTCGACATCAATATTTTTCCCTAACGTTTGCAGCTGTTCGATAGCGGCTGGACGAACTACGTCGCATGCCACAAGCAAAACGCGTTTTCCTAATTTCTCTTTTGCGAACCGGGCAATTTTCGCGGAAGCCGTCGTCTTACCTGTTCCCTGCAAACCAACCATCATCACATTTGTGATGCCGTGCTTTTTAAAGTGGAGCTTTGCGTCGCTTTCTCCTAATAAAGACTGCAATTCATCATGAACGATTTTAACGACCATCTGTCCTGGATTCAATGCGTCCAAAACTTCTTGTCCTAACGCTTTTTGTTTTACGTTCTCAACAAATTCTTTCACAACATTATAGTTGACATCGGCCTCAAGCAGTGACATCCGCACTTCTTTGAGCATGTCATTCATATTTTTTTCTGTCAGTTTTCCTTGACCGGAAATATTCTTTATCGCTTTATTCAAGCGTTCCGATAATGATTCAAATGCCATATTTAGATCCTTTCTTCTCCCTATGCGATTAAATAATTTTATCTTATCAAGTCTCTTTTTTCAATCTTTCGCCTTACAATCGAATCCAACTGCTCCCCGCTTCTTCTTTTTACGAAAAAGCTTTCAATCTAGTGATTTGAAAGTTTAGTAAAAAAAGAGTACCTTTGAAATATGAAACATAAGAGAAAACTCAAGCCTTCACGAATTCTTTTTCTTGTTCTCGTTTTCATCGGGATCCCTTCGCTTTTATTCTTTCTTTTACGCCCTGTTTCCAATACGCAAAACATGCCGGAGGATACACCGCAAACGACTGATTTAGCCGATTTGCTTGCCTATGCTAAAGAACCTCTTGGCCAAGTGATGTATGTGTGGGGCGGCGGCTGGAATGAGGAAGACACTGGCGCCGGAACGGAAAGCCGCCATCTCGGTCTTTCCCCTGCTTGGAAAACGTTTGCGGACGCGCAAGATGCCACCTACGATTTTAACGATCACCTCTACGAAATCCATCATGGCTTGGATTGTTCGGGCTATATCGGATGGCTTTTATACAATACGTTTGAAACCAAAGACAGCCAGCCCGGCTATGTTCGCCTTTCACAAGAAATCGGTCCTTTTCTAGAAAAAAAAGGGTATGGAACGATGATTGCGGCTTCCGATATTCAAAACTACGAGCCGGGTGATTTACTTGCCAATACGGAACACATTTTTATGGTTTTAGGTACCTATGAGGATGGAAGCCTGCTCATTATCCATGCCTCGCCACCAGGCGTTCGAATTTGCGGGACCCCAAACGCGCAAGGCGAAACGCGCAGTCAGGCGGAAGTGAATGCTGAGAACATTATGCAAACGTATTATCCCGACTGGTCTGCAAAGTATCCAACATGCTCCACTGATTTCTCGTATTTAACGGCTTACGATCAGTTTCGATGGAACCCGGATAAGCTTCCTGACGCGCAAGGATTTCGAAAAAAAACGGCCGATGCCGTTATTTCCTATTTATTTTCGTCTGAAAACTGATAGGCGTGTCGCGGATCGCCATTTTGCAAAAAAATCGTTCCGGTGTAAAGGAAGCCATTTTTTTGAATGCACCTTTGCATCGGAAGATTGTCGGCATGCGTATCAATTTTCAAATTTTGGCATCGCGTTTTACAATACGATAAAATCAGGCTTCCTACCCCTCGCTGGGTTTGCGTCGAAGCGACTTTGTGAATAGCCGCGTAGGGTTCCTCATTAAGCCAGGCTCCATCAATCTTTTCATATGTTGGATCCGTTCCAAAATGAAGGACAAAGCTTCCTAAAATTTCCATGTTGCTTTCCACGACATACAGTTCTTTCTCTTCTAAATTTTGCATTAAATCGTTTCGATTCGGATGCCCGTCGTTCCATTGAAACGGATTGCCGTGGGTATGCATAAATTGACGTGCCCGCGTATAAATGACTTCGAGCGTATCAAGATCATCGTACCGGGCCAGACGGACCTTTCCTATTGCCATGGTATCTCCTTTCGCTTCCATCCATATTTTAAGCAGGCGATTTCCAGCCAGGTCCCATACGCAAACTTCAAAAAAGGCGAAAGCTTGCTCCAGTCGATTTCATCGGGTTCAAAAGTTGGATGATCCGCTTTTTTCACAATAAAAATCAATGTATAAATAATCACCATATCCGTATTGTAGTAGTTGATCATCGAGTCAAATGAAACATTGGGCAGCGCTTTTTTTAAATCATCCGCCTGATCATGGTACGCTTTTCGCATATTGTATACGGTATCCAGATCCATATGGTTCGTTAAAGAGCCCCTGCGTTGCACATAATGGTAAAAGCGATCGGGAATCGCCGCGATTTTTTTCGCGTTCAAAAAAGTTTTAAAAATCGTTCTTGTATCTTCAAATCCGGCTAGGTGGTTTGGAAACCTTACCCCATCAAACGTTTCCGCTTTAAATAATTTAGCCCAGGGATAGTTGTTGACCCCTTTGTTCGAAATAAGCTTTTGCAACGCTTCCACATTGGACATTGTCTGTTTCGGCGCGACTTTTCTTAACAAAGGGATAAACTTGAAATAATCCATCCGGTACCCGCATAACACGATATCCGCCTCTTCATGATGCATGGTTTCCATCATCTTTCGAATCATATCGGGATGAATAAAATCATCGCTGTCTACAAACATCCAGTACGCGCCATGGGCGTGATCCAAAGCACGGTTTCTTGTCGTTGAAATCCCCGCGTTGGGATACGAGTAAACAAACACATTGTCATGGGCTTTCGCATACTGGTCACAAATTTGCCCGGAGGAATCCGAGGATCCATCGTTAATCAAAATAATTTCAATCCTTGGATAGGTTTGATTCAAAACCGAATCGAGACAATGGGAAAGATATTTTTCCACGTTGTAAACCGGAATGAGGACGCTTACCAATTCCATACATCAATCTCCTTTTATTTCATAATCGTTGCGATTGTCTTTTTTATAATCCACTCACAAACCGCCACAACAATTAAAAACCAAATCGTCCAAGCCAGTAAAGAAGCTAAATCGACATTCAACTTGGCGATTTGCATGTTTCGCCCGATCCCGCCACGAACTTGCGATAAAATCTCAGCCATCACGCCAACTTTAAACCCGAGCGAAGTAATCGAAATCAATGCGGAGCCTAAAGCCGGTTTAAGCAATGGAATATACACTTGCCGCAAAAGATATCGTCTTGGCTGCGGATAAATTGCGAGTACATCTTTCCAACACGTCTGGATCGTTTCTAATTCGTCTGCACAGGCTTGATAGACAACAGGAAACAAAACAAGAAAAATCACCAAAAACAGACTTTGTTCTCCGCCTAGCCAAAACAAAAACAAAATCATTAGCGTAATATTGGGAATACTTCGTAACAGTAAAATTAGATAATCAAGCCAAATGCGGGTTTTCGGATAAAAAAAGCGCCAAAACGCTAATATAGCTCCAAAGAAAAAGGACATTGCTATGCCAAACACAACGCGCGTTACGGTAAAAAAGATTGACTTGTAAAATATAGTCGTTTGCAGTTGTTCTTTCATTGCCGCAAGAACCATCCATGGAGATGGAAAGATCACAGGATTATCCATGACCAAAAACAAAAACTCGCCCAAAAACAAGGCGAATAAAGCAATCCCAAGCAACTGTTTCCATTTTTGAAGCCAATTATTCATTTGCCAGAGTTCCTAGCACATCATAAATCGCGTCAATATTGGGGTACTCGTACCCTGCGTCGAGCAATTTATGAATGTCGCCCAACAATTCAGCTTGCTCGTCGAATTGCTCCGTAAGGTCGTATCCGGCGATGCACAAGGCAGCCATTCTTCCATCCTGATAACGCTGGCGGGCAATTTCCAAGGCTTCGTTTACGTGATGGGAATTAAAGCAAGCTACCGCATAATCATACATGAATTCTTCATCAATCGTTTGATATTGCTTCAAAGCTTGAAATTCATCATACGCTTTATAAAAATCCGAGAGAGAAAGCGCCGTAAAAATCCGAATTCTTGTCAAATAGGCTTTTTCTTCTTTGGTTAATCCGACAAATTCATAAGCGTATAAAAACTTCGAGGCTACTTTAATGTAGCGACCATTCATGAGAAACGAGGCAATCGCAAAAAAAACGTGCTTATCATTCCCGCTCATGGTCATGAATTCCTTTATATATTTCTTTATCGTTTCATCCCGATAATGAAGACGCTGTAGAGCGATTAGTTTCATTTCGATGGCATTGATTCGAGTCATTGTATCGTCAATAGGCAGTCGAAGGATTTTTCGCTCATAATGCTTCATTTTATCTGGCTGGTTTAATTGCTCGAACAAACCGAGGAGCTTAACATAAAAAATCATAAGCGGATGCGCTTCGATTTTTTCTTCCAAATAGGAAACAGCCTGTTCATACGCTTCTGTTTCCAAATAGTAATCGGAAATCAAATGGATTCGATAATCTTCTTCCGGAATGCATTGAACGAAATCAAAAAAAGATTTTTCTTCTTTTTCCTCTTTCAAAAAAAGACAAATTTGCGTCAACGATTCCTCATCGTCTTTTGCGCGCTCAAAATACTCCAAACTTCGAGCTTTCTTTCCAAGCTTCCAGTACGCGATCCCCGCATAGCAGTAAATGGATGGCGTATCCACTTCAAGAAGGATATCTTCAAAATATTGAACAGCCATTTTATAGTCTTCTTTATTTAAGTAGACTTGCCCATATAAGTACAAAATATGAAGATCTTCTTCCGGATCTTCACCTAATGTGCACATTTTCAAATAATCTAAAGCGTCATCAAAACGGTCCAAACCGATTAATGCATCCGCCCTTCTTTCATAAAACAACTCGTCGTCGTAACCGTTGTTTTTGGCATCTTCCATTAAGATCAAGACATCTTCGTACATTCCCTGAAATAGTAAGAGATCCGAGAGGGAAAGATAGTAAAAATCATCATGTCCATAGCTCTGTTCATATTCTTGAATTTTATGAAAAGCATCATCTAGCTCATTATTTTGAATCGCATCAATGATTTCATCTTGTAATGTCATTTACGGTCCTCCTCATCCAATTCTATAGTAGGTAAGCAAAAAAGGCAAAAAAAAATCTCCATCCTTCAAATTTCTGTTTTATTGAAACACAAAAAAACCTCGCCAGCGGCAAGGTGGTCGTTCGATCTCTCAAAACCAGAAACACGCCTTCTCCCTCTTTCCACAAC
>NZ_CAXHOA010000031.1:0-13740 GCF_964018005.1 uncultured Dubosiella sp. | reverse complement strand
CCTTGTTTTGACTTTTTTAACAAGCGGTTCGTTTTCGAGAGGCGTTTCCTTAACGCTCACTTATCATACCGCACTCTCCATCAACTGTCAACTACTTTTTATATCTTTTTTAAATAAATTTAGATGACAGATAAAAAGAGGAAAAAGGAGGGGTTTTGATGGATCGGATGCGGGATTTTTTATAAACGATCAACTATGGTTTTTGTTTTTTTTATTCGTTGGCAGAGCCAGGTTCCCTTTTCAATGAGAAAGAAAAACGATTGGATCCAAAACCAATCGCTTTACTTTTTCCCTTCTTTTTGAACCGCGCGATAGCTTTTTAGTCCATACGCTTCTTCGGCTTCTTTGCATCCGACAACGATCGCTTGCTCCAACGCCTTGACCGCCATGATTCCAACCAAATCCGTGGTTGCCTGCGCCTTTCCGCAAGCCATCGCAAACACGGTATCGCCATCGCTTGAAGTGTGCACAGGCCGAATCGTCCTTGCCAGCGCGTCTTGCGCCATGGCGGCTACTTTGTTCATTTGCGCCTTATCCAAATCGGCGGTTGTGATAATGCAGGCGATTGTGGTGTTTTCGTGCGGCTTCGCTTCCGCGGCTTCCATCAATAATTGCTCGCTATCCAAATATTCTTTCTTTTCCCGGTCGTAAAGGCCGCTTACATGGATTTTCGAATTGGGCTCGTATACGTCACCGCAGGCGTTTACCGCCACAATGGCGCCGACTTGGACATCTTTGCACTGCAAAGCGTACGTTCCCAGTCCGCTTTTCATCGCGAATTCGTTTCCCAGCCCTTTTCCAACGCTCGCGCCCGTTCCCGCGCCGACGTTTCCATGCTCCACGATGTTGAACTCGCTGTTGATACACGCGATTCGGCCTAATTCTTTTCCTGGATACGCGTTGGGATTGCCGACGCCTAAATCAAACAAACACGCCTGGCAAACGATGGGAACGGTGATGTCTTTCAACCGGAAACCGACGCCTTTTTCCTTTAAAAATTCCATGACGCCGCTTGACGCTTCCAGACCAAAAGCCGATCCACCCCCTAACACAACCGCGTGGATTTTTTGAACCATGTTTTCCGGACGCAGCAAATCGGTTTCCCGGGTGGCGGGTCCGCCGCCTCGCACATCCACGCCGGCCGTCGCACCCTTTTCGCAAAGGATGACCGTGCAGCCTGTCGCGCCGTCAAAATCCTGCGCATTTCCAATGTTAAAATTTTTAATTTCGTTTATTTTGATTTCTTTCATTTTGATCACCATTTTCATTATATCTGAATGCAAATGAAAAAACCCGCTTTTATGAAAAATCTTTTCACATATTTTTCTGAAAGTCATTGCAATCATACCATATTTGTTTATAATACCTTTATAAGTGTTCACAAAACGAACACGCAGGAGGAGAAACTGTGAAGAAATTCTTATCACTGGCATGTTGTTCGGTGATGACGTTCTCCCTTGTCGGTTGCTCTGGTTCCGACGCGGGAAATTCCGCCTCGGGAAATTATGTCAATCTGGCAAAGGAAAACGATGTCATTTCCATGGACTCGCGCTATGCCACGGATGGTATGTCATTCGAAATGCTCGCATCGACGATCGAAGGTCTTGAATCGGTCGACGCTGACGGCAACATCATTCCTGCCCTCGCCGAATCGTACGACGTTTCCGAGGATGGTTTGACATACACGTTCCATTTACGAGACGCGGTATGGTCCAACGACGCACCGGTCACGGCACAGGATTTTGAATACGCCTGGGACGCGACAATAAAAAATCCCAAAGCAGAGTACGCCTATTTGTTTGGATCGGACGGCGCCTGCATTCAAAACGCTAACGAGATTTTAGCCGGCGACGATTCGCTTGAACTGGGAGCCAAGGCGCTGGACGAAAAGACGTTTGAAGTCAAGCTCAGTCAAAAATGTCCGTATTTCCTGAGTTTGATGTCCTTCCCTGTTTTCTATCCGGTCAATGAGGAATTCGCCACGGAAAAAGGCGATGATTACGCCTTAACCGCGGACGCTCTGCTGGCCAATGGTCCATTTAAGCTGGAAAGCTGGAGCAAAGGAAACAAGCTGGTTTTAGTGAAAAACGAAAAGTACTGGGACGCCGACAACGTGAAAGTCGATGGAATGAATGTCAATATCGTTCCGGAAGCGAGCACTTCGGCCCTTGATTTCGAAAGCGGAAACACCGACTTTACAAAACTGAATTCCACACTTGTCGACAAATACAAAGACAGCGATTCGTACACGACAGTTCTTGAAGGCTACCTTTGGTACCTCCAATACAACTTCGCCAACAAATACTTGCAAAATGAGAATTTGCGAAAAGCGATTTCCACCGTCGTGGATCGTCAGGATCTTGTTGAAAACGTGTTGAAAGACGGTTCCGTCGTTTGTGGCGGTTTCGTTCCGGAAGCCCTCTCAACCGGACCGGACGGAAAAGATTACCGGGAAACGGCGCCGGAATACTTCAACATTTTCGCCGAGGACGGCTTGAAAGCGGCGCAGGAGTACTGGGACAAAGCGAAAGAAGAGCTTGGCGTGGATTCGATTACTTTATCCTTGCTGTATGAACCATCCGATCCGTCGAAACCAGCCGCGGAATTCATTCAATCCGAAATCCAAAAACTGGATGGCATCACGGTTGAAATGGTCAGCCAGGAAAAAGAGAACCGGATCGAAAAACAAAAAGCCCGTGAATTCGACATGGTGTTGACCCGTTGGGGACCGGACTATGCGGATCCAACCACCTACTTGAATTTGATGTTAACCGGAAACGCCTACAACTACGGCGACTATTCCAGCAAGGAATACGACGCGAAAATGGCGGAAGCCGCTGGCGCGACGAGCGACGAAGAGCGTTGGAAAAAGCTTCAGGAAGCCGAAGCGATTTTGATGGAAGACGTACCTGTCGTTGGAATCTTCCAGGTTGGCGGCGCTAGTTTGATCAACAAAAATGTCAAAGGCATCGAAAACCACGCAGTCGGTGTTCCTTACATTTACAAAAACCTTGATAAAACAAACTAACATCATTGAGCTGTAAGAAGACAAACTCAACCCTTACAGCTCTTTTCATTGAAAAAGAAAGGAGTCTACCATGGAGAAATCCACCCTGAAATACATACTCAAGCGGCTCGCGATCGCGGTTGTCACCTTGTTCGTCATCGTATTCGTCTTGTTTATGATCCTGAAATTAATGCCAGGAACCCCATTCAACGATGAAAAACTCACCGAAACGCAAAAAGCCGCGATTTATGCCGCCTACGGTTTGGACAAGCCGCTGCTTGAACAGTTTTTCATTTACGTATCCAATATGCTTAAAGGAGATTTTGGCATTTCCTACGCCATTCAAAGAAACATGAGCGTGTCCGGACTGGTCGGCCCGCGAATCGGCGTTTCGTTCGCGTTAGGTATTGGCGCAACGATCATTGGAACCATCATCGGAATCCTGCTTGGAATCGTCGCCGCCCTCAAGCGAAACACGATCTGGGATACGATTGCGACCGTTCTTTCCGTTATTGGCGTCTCGATTCCGTCGTTTGTGTTCTGCCTTTTGCTTCTCATCCTGCTTGGAGTCCAGTGGCCGATTTTGCCTGTTTTGTACAACTCGGCAAAACCTGTCTCTTCCAGCATCATTCCGATGGTCGCCTTGTCCATGGGCGTCATCGCCAACGTTGCGCGATTTACCCGTTCGGAAATGATCGAGGTTCTTGGCAGCGAGTACATTCAGCTTGCCGAAGCCAAAGGCATCAGCCGGAAACATTTGATTTTCCACCATGCCATCCGCAACTGCCTGATTCCGGTCATCACAGTACTCGGGCCGATTATCGTCGGACTTATGACAGGAAGTATGGTTATTGAGAAGATTTGCGGAATTCCCGGACTCGGTTCCCTGCTTGTCAAAGCCATCGAAGTCCGTGACTACAACGTCATTCTCGCTGTTTCGTTCTTATACTCCGTGATGTACATCGTCGTGATGCTGGCCATCGACATTTTATACGGCATTATCGACCCGCGCATCCGGCTTGGAAAGGGGGATCATTCCTAATGGCGAAAATCATTAAAAATCAAGAAGATCTTGATCGGTTTTTAGAAGACTATCACTACATGCCGCAAGACTACGAGCTGATCGACATTCCGACCCGCTTCGAGTTTGACGAAGACGTTCCGGCATCCTCTTTCATGCACGATGTCTGGGTTCGTTTCAAATCCAACAAAGGCGCCATTATTGGCGGCGCGATCATTTTGTTGTTTCTCGTGATTTCCATTGTCGCGCCGATGTGCTCCAGCTATTCTTTCGACGCGGTCGACACCGCCCAGCAAAGCATGGCCCCGCGCGTTCCCGGACTGACATGGATGGGATGGTTCAACGGCGAAGGCGGCATTCGAACCTATACGGGCGATTTAGCCAACGTTTACCATTACTTTGGCACCGACGTGCTCGGTCGCGACTTGTGGGTGCGCTGCTGGGAAGGCTGCCGGATCTCGCTTTTCGTCGCCGGAACCGCCGTGCTCGTCAACGTCTTTATCGGTATTTTATACGGAATGATCAGCGGATACTTTGGCGGCTGGGTCGATGCCATCATGCAGCGCTTTCAGGAAATCGTCAATTCCATTCCGACGCTTGTCATTTTGACGCTCCTGCTGCTTGTCATGAAGCCGGGATTGTACACGATCATCGTCGCCCTGATCCTCACCGAGTGGATTGGTATGGCGCGAATCACCCGGGCGCAAGTGCTAAAAATCAAGGAGCTCGAATTTATCCTCGCTTCCAGAACGCTGGGAGCCAGCGGGTTCTTTATTATTTTCAAAAACGTGCTGCCAAATATTTTCGGGCAAATTATCATCATGGCGATGTTCTCGATCCCGAACGCGATTTTCTACGAGGCGTTTCTCGCCATGGTCGGCCTTGGCATTCCAGCGCCGCAAGCCTCGCTTGGATCGCTCATTAACGATGGATTCAAGACGATTTTAGTCACGCCGTACCAAGTCATCATCCCTGTTGTGATCCTTGGAATTTTGATGTTGTCGTTCAACTTGCTTGCCGATGGACTGCGCGACGCGTTCGATCCGAAAATGAAGGAAATGTAGGTGAAGTCCTGAATCAAAAAGAAAAAATCTTAAAAATCCGCGACCTCGATATTTCTTTTAAAACTGACAACGGAAATGTCAAAGCCGTCCGCGGCGTCGACTTGGATCTCCATCGAGGCGAAACGATCGCCATCGTCGGTGAATCCGGTTCCGGAAAATCCGTCACAACCAAAGCGGTCATGGGGATCCTTGCCGGAAACGGCCAAATCAACAACGGCACGATCGAGTTTCACTATGCCGACCTCAGTCCCGAGCGAATTCAGGAAGTCATCGAGAAATACAATGGCGTCATCCCGGAAGGCTACACCCGCCCGGAGGAGCAAAAAGTCGTCGACATCACAAAGCAGTCGAAAAAGTTTATCCAGTCTGAAATCCGCGGACGACGCATCGCGATGGTGTTCCAGGATCCAATGACTTCGCTGGATCCGACCATGACAATCGGCAAGCAAGTCATGGAAGCGATGCGTTTCCACTACAATACGCCAAAAAAGGAAGCGTGGAAACGCGCCGTGAAACTTTTGGAGCTTGTCGGCATCACCGACGCCGAGAAGCGGATGAAAAACTACCCGCACCAGCTTTCCGGCGGTATGCGGCAGCGCGTCGTCATCGCCATCGCCCTTTCGTGCGATCCGGAAATTTTGATTTGCGACGAGCCGACAACGGCTTTGGACGTGACGATCCAGGCCAAGATCCTCGAGCTGATCCAGGACATTCAAAAAAAGAAAAACCTTTCGGTTATTTATATCACCCACGATTTGGGTGTCGTCGCCAAAGTCGCCGATTTTGTCAATGTCATGTACGCGGGCCGCATCATTGAATCGGGCAGTGTAAACGATATTTTTTACGATCCAAAGCATCCTTACACATGGGGCTTGCTCGCCTCGCTGCCAGACGTGGACACATCCGGGGACGAGCTGTACACGATTCCAGGCACGCCACCCAACATGATCCAGGATATCCAGGGCGACGCGTTCGCGCCTCGAAATCCATACGCGCTGCATATCGACGAAAAAATCGCGCCCCCGATGTTCCAGATTACGCCAACGCATCGGGTCGCTTCGTGGCTTGCCGCGCCGAACGCGCCAAAAGTCGACATGCCGGCGGATCTGAAAGAGAAAATCGAAAAAAATAAAAAGGAGGCGAAACTCGTATGACGACCCCGATCTTGGAAGTCAAAGACCTCAAACAACACTTTAAAGTCAATCGAAAATTCACCGTAAAAGCCGTGGACGGCATCTCCTTTACGATCGCTCCCGGTGAAACGTACGGATTGGTCGGCGAGTCGGGCTCCGGAAAAAGCACGACCGGCCGCTCCATTATCCGCCTGTACGAGCCAACCGCCGGAAATGTCACGTTTTGCGGACGCGACATTTCCGGAAAGATGAACAAAGAGACAGAACGGTTTCTTCACACCAACATGCAAATGATCTTCCAGGATCCCATGGCGTGTTTGAATCCGCGCGAAAAAGTATTGGACATTATCGCGGAAGGACTGGACATCCACCATTTGTATTCCTCGCAGCAGGAACGGACGCAAAAAGTATATGACATGCTTGAGCTCGTCGGACTCTCGAAAGAGCATGCCAACCGCTACCCGCATCAGTTTTCCGGCGGACAGCGGCAACGGATTGGAATTGCCAGAGCGCTCGTCATGAACCCGAAGCTCATCATCGCCGATGAGGCCATTTCTGCGCTTGACGTGTCCATTCAGGCGCAAGTCGTCAATTTGATGAAGAAAATCCAAAAACAAACCAATACGGCTTATTTGTTTATCGCGCACGACTTGAGCATGGTCAAATACATTTCCGACCGGATTGGCGTCATGCATTTAGGCCATCTGGTCGAAACCGGAACGACGGAGGAAATCTTTAAAAATCCAATTCATCCGTACACGAAGTCGCTGCTTTCGGCGATTCCCGAACCGAATCCCATCGTAGAAAAGGTGCGCAAATCGTTTAGCTACGACTATGAAACGAGTGGCATCGACTACGAAAAAGGAACGAATCATTTTGTGGAAGGCTCCCATTATGTTTTGGGAACCGATCAAGAATTTGCCGAATGGACAAAATAAAAAGAGGAGACAAAAGCGATCCGCCGGATCCGCGTATTTGTCTCCTTTTTCTTTCGCGCTAATCAAACACTTCCACATTCAATTCCTGGAACTGCGCCTTTCTCTCCTTCGAGATAGGATACCCTAAAATGCACCCCGTAAACTCGCTGACATCCGCGAACTTGTAGTTGCCTTCCTCGTTAAGCTTTTCCACCTCGCACAGCATGTAGCGCTCTTTGGCGTGCTGAACGACAAGCCGTTTGGTCATGCCTTCATTCGCCATATAGGTAGTCACTTCGTTTTCATCCAGATTGACGCCGACGACCCCGACAAACGCCTGGTCGAACCGAAAGCGTTTCAGCATTTCGTAAGCCAGCGTTCCAATCATTCCATCCCGTCCGTAATCCAGCTCGCCGCCAATCATGATCGTGTTCACTTCGCTGTGCGCCAAAACCGAAACGACTTCCAGCATGTTGGAAACGACCGTGACCGGCAAGTTGTTTTGCGCGATCAGCTGCGCCAGCTGCACGCTCGTCGTCGAAATATCCAAAAAGATGATCGTCCCGGGCTTAATGAGCGAATACGCCTTCAACGCGATGTGCTTTTTCGATTCGGTATTTACGTTTTTGCGTTGCGCCGCCACTTCCCGATGGACGTTTTTCTTCAAAACAATCGCCCCGCCATAGATGCGTTTCAGTTTCCCGGCGTCTTCCAGCGTATGAAGATCTTTTCGAATCAAATCTTCCGTTACCGAAAATTTTTCACTTAAATCCTTGACCCGCACTTTGCCGTTTTGCTGCAGCTCTTCCAGGATTTGCATTTGTCTTTCTTCTACAAACATGTCTTTACCTCGTTATATTTTTATATTATAACATGCCGGTCTGAAAAAAGAGAAGAAACGGATGAATTCATTTGCTCATCCGTTTCTTTTTCTTATTCGCTTAAATCTTCCCCGTTGGTTTCAATGACCTTTTTGTACCAGAAGAACGAGTCTTTGCGGTAGCGGTCCAGCGTCTTCAAGTCGAATTCGTCGCGGTCGACATAAATGAAGCCATACCGTTTCACCATGCCCTCGTGCGTCGAAATCAAGTCGATCGCGCTCCAAGGATTGTAGCCAAGGAATTCCGTTCCATCCGAGATGCTTTCCTGAATTTGACGAATGTGATCCTGATAGTAGTGGATCCGGTACGCGTCGTGAACCTTTCCGTCCTCGGTCAGCGTGTCGTACGCGCCAAGGCCGTTTTCCGTGACAAGCAGCGGTAAATGGTAACGCGAATACATTTCGCGTGTCGTCGCCCGGAAGCCAACCGGGTCGATTTCCCAGCCAAAATCGGTTTTTGGCAAATATGGGTTGTCAACCGATTCAAAGACGCCATCCACTTTCCGTCCGGATTGCTGATCGCCCAAAGTAGCCGCTTCGCTCATCGCTTCCGCGTCGCTCGCTTTTACCGTCGCTGTGTTGTAGTAGTTGAAGCCGATGAAATCCGGATGCGCATTTTTCATCGCCTCCTCGTCCCCAGGCGCGAACGTCGGCGTCGCGTCGTTTTCTTCCAAATAGCTCCATACGATCGCGTTGTAAATGCCGTAAACCGCCATATCCAAATACAGCCAGTTTCGAATCGCGTTGAAGTTTTGCGCCGCGATCACGTCCTCCGGCTTGCATGTGGCCGGATACACCAGCGAGATGTTTGGCGCCGGTCCGATCTTGGCTTCCGGCAGCATCTGGTGGCAAAGCACCATCGCTTTCGCCTGCGCGACAAGCATGTGGTGGTTTTGCTGGTAAATTTCCTTCAGGACATTCGTGCAGCCTTCCGGCAAATGCAGCGTTCCAATGACAGGACCGGAAAGCGTCAACACGTTTTGCTCGTTGATTGTCAGCCAGTATTTGACCCGGTCTCCGAAGTTTTCAAACAAAATCGACGCGAAATTGACAAACCACTCCACGGAATCGGGATTGCCCCAGCTTCCGCGCTCGTCCAGTGCCGCCGGCATGTCGAAATGGAACATCGTCACGATCGGCTCGATGCCGTACTTCAAGCACTCGTTGATCAAATCATTATAGTAGTCGATTCCCTTCTGGTTGATTTCGCCGGTTCCCTTTGGCAGGATCCGCGTCCACGCGATCGAAAACCGGTACGCTTTGAATCCCATTTCCGCCATCAAGGCAATGTCTTCCTTATAGCGATGATACTGATCCGCGCAAACGGTCAAATCCGACGTGCCTTCCGGCACTTCCTTCACGTCCTGGCACGAAGGGCCTTTGCCATCTTCCAGACTCGCTCCCTCGACCTGATACGCCGACGAAGAAGCGCCCCACAAAAAATTCTCAGGAAAAGGTTTCAATGTTTTGTGTTTCATAATGAGTATTCTCCTTTTTCTCTCTTGTCTTTATTATAAGAAATCACGTCCGTTTTGAATAGCGCTTTCATAAAATCGGAAATCCCGTTTCCGCTTTTCTTTCACTTTGCGTTTTATTTTCGAAACACCGGTTCTTTCCAAAACGGCTTATTTGCTGTAATTTCAACAAAACCACGTCCATTACAGGAAGAATCACCCCCGTAATCAACGCAATTTCCATTTAATTACGTATTTTAGGCAAATTGCGCCTTCCATTTCTTTTTCGTATGATGACAACCGAAAGAGCCGTTCCCCGCTCTTTCCAAGAAAGGAGGTCGCAAATGAACGTTTTTTGTCTCGTTGGTGAAATTCACCAGCAGCCTGTTTTAAAAGAAACAGCCAACGGCATCAAAGTGGCCGATGTCACCTTGAAAGTCCAGCGGCCGTTTGTCAACTCGGATGGCGTGTACGAATACGACTACATTCCCATCGAGCTTTGGCGCGGCATCGCGGAAACGCTTTGCAACGTGGCGGAAATCGGCACCTGGATCAGTGCCAAAGGCAGAATTGCCACCCGTACGCATATCAAGGATGAAAAGACGTATTTGAATCCGACATTTATTGCCGAATCCATCAAATACCTCAAATAAAAAGATGTAAATTACCCAAACACAAAAATATAGCACCTTCCAACCGCGGGCCAGACGCCGAACTCTCTTCCTTCCTTTCTCGGATACCGCCCGCAAAAATCAAAATGAAGAAAATTAAATTCCTTTCAAAAATTAAAAGAGAAACGTCACAAAAGCCCGGCAGGAGAAATCCGGGCTTTTGGTTTTTTCTTATCTTTTCGCTTTGCGCTTGGTTCGATGCGGGTAGGAATCCGCTTTCCGGAAACCGGAAGAATGCGCGTTTGCGGGACGAGCCATCCGTCCGCCTTTTCCTTTCGGTCTTGCCGGCTGCGCCTTTTGCTGGAACGGGATCCGATTCGTGCGCATCTTTCGTTTCGTCAGCAGCGCGATCGACTCGATATGCTCCGTATTCGGGAACATGTCCACAAGTTTGATTTCGTCGGTGTAATAACCGAAACGCTTAAACACGATCAAGTCCCGGGCCTGCGTTTTGGGATCGCACGAAATATAGAGAATCCGGTTCGGCTGCAAGGAGCAGGCCGATTCGATAAACAAATTCGTCGTTCCAGCCCGCGGCGGATCCAGCACGATCGCGTCGTATTTTTGATGGAACCGACGCGCCTCCTTCATAAACTGCGTCGAATCCATCGCGACGAATCGAACGTTGCGAATGCCGTTTTGGGCGGCGTTCTCCTTCGCCATCGTCACCGCGTCCGCGTTCAGCTCGACGCCTGTCACCTCGCGGCAGTCGCGCGCCAGCGTCAATCCAATCGTTCCCACGCCGCAATACGTGTCCAGTACTCGATCCTGCGACCGCAAAGCCAGCATTTGTCTGGCCATCTCGTACAGCTTTTCGCATTGTCCTGAATGGATTTGGTAAAACGAGCTGGCGGTAAAGGAAATCTTCAAACCACACAACACATCGGTAATGTACCCTTTTCCATACAAAACGATCGACTCGTCCTGCATGACGATACTCGTCTGCCGCGGGTTGATATTTTGAATGATCGTTTTAATTTGCGGGAATTTTTTGACGAGCACGTTGACCAGGTTCCGACGCGACGGAAACATCTTCGTGCTCGTGACAAAGACGACCATGACCTCGTTTGTCGAATGCGCGTAACGAATCATGACGTGCCGCAGCAAACCGGTTCCCGTCCGCTCATTGTATAATTCGATTTTCATGGAATCGACCAAATGGGTGATTTCATCAATGATCTCGTTCACCAGCTTGGGCTGCATGACACAGCCCGACGTGTTGATCACCCGATGCGAGCGCGCCGCGTAAAGCCCCGAAAAGACTTTCCGGCTTTTATCTTTGGCAAAACCAACGATTACTTTATTTCGATAAAACAAATCGTCTTCCGCCATGACGACTGGCGCCACCTTCACATCGAGATGCGCTCGTTCCATGATCGCTTCGACCATTTCCCTTTTCTTTTTTGCTTGCTCGTCGCGGCTGAATTTCAGCAGCTGACATCCGCCGCAAAGCTTTTCTACTTTACATTTCATCCTGTTTACTCCTGTCCGTTTTTTTATTGTAGCATCGACCTATCGCAAAGACAACGAAGGCGAATTATAAAAAAAGCCAGGAAACTAATCCTGACTTGAAATCAACGCGCAAATACGGCGGGAATATTCGATTGGATCCTTGATTGCAAATCCCTCGATCAGCAAAGCCTGGTCGTATAGCACTTCGCTGATTTCCTTCGCTTTCGCCTGATCGGACGCGTACGCTTCCTGAAGCGTCTTGAAAATCGGGCTTTTTGGATTCACTTCCAAAATCCGGGTCGCTTTCATTGGCGGCATGCCGTCCATCTGGTTTTGCGCCGCCATCGCCGCGTACACTTTTTCCATCTCGAACGACAACCCGTCGCCAGCCACCAGCATAACCGGATCGTCCACCAGCCGGTTCGACAACCGGACTTCCGACACTTCGCCACCGAGGCTTTCCTTCATGAACGCCAGCAAGTCTTTGTTGGACTCGCTCGTCTTTTCCAGTTCTTGTTTTTCTTCTTCCGAATCCAAATCCAATTCGCCTTGCGATGCGTTTTTCAGCGGATGATCCCGATACGAGCCCAGCGTCTGCATCACAAACTCGTCCACCTGGTGATCCAGCAGCAGCACCTCGATGTCGCGGGACATGAGTTTTTTCACGATAGGCAGCCGATCCGCCATATCCAGCGACGCGCCCGTCACATAGTAAATGTCCTTTTGCTCTTCACCCATCCGGTCCACGTATTCCGACAATGTAACCAGTTTTTTATCGCGGCTCGACGTGAAGAGAAGCAGGTTTTCCAGCTTTTCCTTGTCCTGGCCAAAGTTGTTGTAGACGCCAAACTTCAAATCCAGGCCAAAGTTTTTCCAGAACGTTTCATACGCCGGCCGGTCCTTGGCCAGCATCGAGCCCAGCTCGTTCAGTACTTTTTTCTCGATCCGGTTTTTAATCACCCGCAGCTGGTGGTCGTGCTGCAGCATTTCCCGGGAAATGTTAAGCGACAAGTCCTGCGAATCCACCAGGCCGGTCACGAACCGCAAATACGCCGGCAGCAGCTCTTCGCAATGATCCATGATCCGCACGCCGCGCGAGTACAGCTGCAAGCCCGGTTTGTACTCCTGCGAGTAAAAGCCCGACGGCACGCGCGAAGGAATGAAAAGCAGCGCCGTGAAGCTGACATTTCCTTCCACATTAAAGAAAATCGTCTTGCATGGATCGACAAAATCGTGGAACTGGTCTTTATAAAACCGGTCCAGCTCTTCTTTTTCCACTTCCGATTTTGGACGCTTCCACAACGGCACCATCGAGTTGAGCGTCTTGTCTTCGCGCACGCTCTCGTAATCCGGCGTTTCGTTGTCTTCCGTGCCTTCCACCATTTTTTCGACTTGCACTTCCATTTTGATTGGGTACCGGATGAAATCCGAATACTTGCGAACAAGATCGGTAATGGTGTACGACTCCAAATACTGCGAATACGACTCCGTGTCGTCGTCCGCTTTCAGCTGGAGCTCGATCGTCGTTCCATGGCCGTCGCGCACAGCCGATTCGATCGTGTAGCCGTTGGCGCCGTCGCTTTCCCACAAATACGCGTCCGGGCTGCCCGCTTTTTTCGTGATGACTTTCACATCGCTGGCCACCATGAACGCCGCGTAAAAGCCGACGCCGAATTGGCCGATAATGTCGATATCGGATGGTTTCTCCTCTTTTTTCGCCATTTCCTCTTTGAACGCCAGCGATCCGCTTTTCGCGATCGTTCCCAAATTGTCTTCCAGCTCTTCCTTGCTCATGCCGATTCCGTTATCGGAAATCGTCAAGGTACGCGCCTCTTCGTTCAAGTCGATTCGAATTTCCAAGCCATCGACCGCTTCGTGATGCTGCAACGCGTAATAATAATACTTGTCGATCGCATCCGACGCGTTGGAGATCAGCTCCCGCAAAAAGATTTCCTTATGGGTATAAATGGAATTGATCATCAAATCAAGAAGACGTTTCGATTCCGCTTTAAACTCTTTTTTTTCTGCCATATTTCCACTCCTTTGATCCTGTTTTTTCAATATGGAAATCATACTCCATCCTTTTAGCAGTGTCAACCGATAAGTGCTAAACCCCAAAAACAAAAAAAACACCAGATCGC
>NZ_CAXHOA010000030.1:0-13858 GCF_964018005.1 uncultured Dubosiella sp. | reverse complement strand
TTTTCTATGGATCCGGCAAACAAAAAAGCGAAGAAAACGAAAGCTTCGCTTTTTATTTGCGCGCTTTGACAAGCAGCATCATCGGCCGGCGCATCTCCAGCGCGTAGGTTTTCGGATCAAGAAGCTTTGACGAAGGAACGACCTCCTCCACCGCCTCCAGCGTAAAGCCGGTTTGGAGAAGCCCGTTCAGCAGCGTCGTCAGCGTGTGATGGTATTTTACGACTTCGCAATCCAAAAAGCGGGTTTTCCGCGCCCCCTCCTGAAAATACGCATCCACTTTCCATACCGGATGGTTGGTGTCTTCGCCAATCCACTGCTGATCGCCGGCGGTAAATACCGGATGCTCGATATTGAATAAAAAGACACCGCCTTTTTCCAGCGTGGCGTAAACCTGGCGAAACAGCGTGGAAAGATCGTCCAAATAGTGCAGGCACAAGTTCGCGAACACGAAATCAAACGAGCCTTCGATCGAAAAGCTGGACAAGTCGGCTTGCCGGTATTCGATTTTTGGCGAGCGATGCAGCGCCCTGGCTTTGGCAAGCATGTTTTCGCTGAGATCAAGAGCGAGCACAAAGCGAGCCCCATGATCGACAAAATAACGGGCATGCCACCCCATCCCGCAGCTCAAATCAAGAACCCGTTGATTGGATACGTCGGGAAACAGCGCTTGCAGCTGCTTCCACTCGCCCGCGTGTTCGAGTCCCTGGCTGCGCTCCATGTTTGCGTAATTCGTAAAGAATGTATCCTCATCGTAAATTCCAGCCATGTTTTCCTCCTTTGGTTCGTCTATGAAAAGAATATAACGATTTCGTTAAAGCACCTTTTCTTATACAATGAGATTATAGTCAAAAGAAGCGCGGAATGAAAGCACTTTTAAAAAGGAAAAAGAAAGAGGGAAACGATGAAAACGATTCGAATCACAGCGATGAAGCAGGTGGAGCATCGCGACTTGATGGAACGATTTGAAAACGAACTTGAGGAAGCGTGCACGATCGAGGTCGGACAAAGCTGGATCGTCGAGAACCTGCGAAAACCGGAAGGCTTTTGCGACAGTGCCTGGCAGACGATTTACCCGTTCGCGATGACGCTGGCGTATGGCGGCGGCGACATTTACGAAGGCTGGATGAAAGACAAGCACACGGTTATGCTCAGCTGCAACGACGGGTTTCGGCCGGTGAGCTTTTACGTCGAGGCTCTGGATTAAAAAAGAAAAAAGTTTGTAACGAAAACGGAAAAAAGCGTACCGATAGATGAAAGGAGGAAGAAGAGTTGGACGAGATCTATGAAAAATACGCGCGCTTCGTCTATCGCTACCTTCTTTCTCTAGGCACGGGGGAGGATGTGGCCGAGGAGCTGACGCAGGAAACGTTTTACCAGGCGGTGCAATCCATTCACCGCTTCAAAGGCGAGTCGAAGATCTCGACGTGGCTTTGCGCGATCGCGAAAAACCAGTACGCGATTTGGCGCAGGAAAAATCCCGAGCTGCTCGAGCTCGACGAGTCGTTCATGGCCCGCTCGTTCGGGGAGGAAATCGACAAAGTCGAGCTGCTGAAGCGGCTGCACAACTTGCCGGAAGCGAGCCGGGAGATCTTGTATTTGCGCATATACGGCAACTTGAGCTTTCGCCAAATCGGCGAAGTGTTGTCGGTCAGTGAAAACGCCGCCCGCGTCCAGTACTACCGGGCCCGCGAAAAGCTAAGAAAGGAGTTGGAGGAAGATGGAGCATGAAAAACTGCACGCGCTAGTGAACGACTTGCTGCCAAACTACATCGACCATTTGACGAGTCCGGAAAGCGACAAGCTCATCGAGGACCATCTGGCGCATTGTCCGCGCTGCCAAAAAGCGCTTGAACGAATGCGCGAGGAACAAGAAAGCGCCATGGAGGACGCCATCGAAGTCGATTACTTGAAGAAAGTGCGCAAAAAAGGCCGTCGCAACGTGATCGTGGCGGTATGCGTGGCGTTGCTGGCCGTCAGCGCCATAACCGGCGTCTGGGTGTTTGGCTGGGGAACGAAAGCCGATCCCGCCACGCTGGGCTATACGGTGGACGTCAAACTGGACGACGTCGTGCTGCAAGTGGCCAGCGACGTGGAAGGGCGCAAAGTGTCCCGGGTGGCGTGGAGTGAAAACGACGGGCGCGTGCGAGCCGAAGTGTACACGGTGCCGGGCACGCAGCAGGCGCCGGAAACGGTCGTTTACACAGCCAATAGCGGCGTCGCGAAAGTGGACGTGGGCGGCTGGACGGCGTGGGAAAACAACCAGGCGATTTCAAGCGAGCTGGCCGCCTTGTACGCCCGCCGCGTCGAGTACGTGGGGGACGTGTCGGGCGTGTCCCGTCTGCTGGAAACGATGCGCGTGTCCAACTGGATCGGCGGCTACACGATGGAACTGGACGATACGAGGCTGATCGTCGAGGGAGAGCGCATGATGAACGAGGCGTACACGAAACAAAACGCGCTTCTCCTGCTTTCGTTGATTGCCAACGCGAACGCGCTGACGTGGCAAAGCGGGGACCAAGAGCAGACGATCACCGCCGAACAGCTCAGCGAAGAAGTCGGCCGCGACATCAAGGAAGGCTATCATTCCGTGGCCGTCCTGCAGCAAAATCTGGACCGGCTGGACGAGGAAGGCCACGCGTGGCAAACTTACTATTTGGATTTAACGCTGGAAGACGATTTTTCAAAAGACGAGGTCGTCACGATCGAAGTGTGGCGCGATGGAAAGATGGTGGCGAGCCAGAGCGCGCGGGTGCGGGACTGGCTGCAAGGAGCGAATCGGCTGGAGCAGGCGTTCTGGCTGGAAAAAGGCGACTACACGTGGACGATCACGCTGGATGGCCATCAAAGCGGGCCGATGCCGCTGGAACCGCATACGCGCTATATAGCGGCGGCAGGGCAGTGGAAAAAAGAAGGAGAAGAACAATGAAGATCATGAAAGCGGCGCTGGCGGCTTTGCTAGTGTGCGGGTGCGCCAGACCTGATCCGGCCGCGGTTTCGGGACGGATGGTGGCGATGTTTGAAAAGATGGAGCGAACCGAGTCGTACACGATGCACGTAAAGGTGACGGAAGACGACGCGCGCTACGAGATCTTTTATGAAACGTGGAAAGACAAGGACGAAGTGTACAGCTACATCGACTCGCCATGGCATCGGATCGTTTCGCGCTTTGACACCAGCCATGCCAAAACGGTGTCGGGGAAATGGAGCTTTGACGTGTTCGAAGTGCAGTCGATCGACCAAACCGAGCAGGCGCGTTTCCGGTATTTGGGCAATGTGTATGAGTATGTCCGCTTTCCGTTTCTCTTTGACGCCGAGTCGAACGTGGACGGGTTGAAAGACTTTTTCGACTGGACGATTGAAAAAGACAACACATACCGGGCCACCTTGCAAAAAAAGCGCATTCCCGAACTGAACGAGGGAATCGTGCAGGAATGGCACGATCTTGGCATGGATTTGAAAACGCTCGACTTGAAACAGTGCGACTACACGTTCCATTTGAACGGGCAGGGCGAGCTGGTCAAGGCGGACATTGTGCAGGATTACACGTTTTCCAAAAAAGACAGTGAACCCGAATCGCATCGTGTCGAAACCGAGATCGGATTCGCCTACGACCAAGGCAATGAAAAGGTGCGTGAACAAACGAAAGCGCTGCTGGGCCAAGACCTTCAGATCGGGGACAACGTGCCATGGGATGGAGAAGGCATCCCGCAGCCGGCAGGGGAATTTCCTTTGCCGAAAAACAGTTGAAAGGGGAAAACGATGAAAACGATCAAACGAGCAATCATCGGCCTGGTTTGCGTGGCGTTTTTGGCCGGCTGCGCCAGCGCCGAGTCGGCCGATGTGACAAAAACGATGATGGACGCGTTAAAGAACGTGGAGGCGACGTCTTCGTACTCGATGCGGACAACGTATGAAAAACCGGAAGGCATGCGTTTTCTTGGAATGGTGTGGAAGACGCCGGAAGCGCAATATGAATATACATGGACTAAAACGAATACGCCGACGGAAACAAGCAATCTGACGACATTCGAGACTTTGAGAAAAGAGACAAAGGATCAAATCAAGGAAATGACCGGGATTCTCGCCTATGGTGTCTTTGAAGTCAAGTCGGTGCAGACGTATCCGGTGCATGATGCCGAGCAGGACCCGTATACCCGGTTTTTGGAATCGTATTTGAGGTTTCCAATGCGGCTGGACGATGAGGGACGGTGCATTGGACTGAAAAGCGAATTTGCGTGGGAGCAGGACGGATCAAAAGTGAAGGCTTCCTTGCGCAAGAGTGCCATGCCGCAATTCAACAAGCTCGCGTTGGAGGAGCAACAAAGAATCAATGGCGGCATGACCGACTACGATATGAGCCGCTGCGATTTTACGTTTTGGCTGGACGAGGAAGGCCGCTTCCAGAAAATCGAGGCTGACATCGAGTTGAAAGTGAAATATGAAGGCTATGTGGACTGGATCGACCGGTCGGAGAAATACACGGTCGACGTGTCGTACGACGACGTGCCGGAAGACTTCAAACAAAACACGCAAAAGGCGTTCGAGCACGATCTCGTGGTGGGGGACACGATCGAATGGCCGAAAGAGGACACCATCGAATGGAAAGAGTAAAAGACCCGGATTTCACTCCGGGCTTTTTACTGGAACGGGAACAGAGCGGACTCGAAGTCCTGCACAAAGTATTTGATGTGTTTGCGTCCTTTCTGGACGATGACGTGACCCTCGGCTTCCAGCCGTTGTTTTTGGGCCAAAACGCCGCCGGGATACTTCGGGTTGAGCTCGCCGCCGGCTTTGAGTGTTCGCCAGTATGGCGTTTTGTCAAAGTCGCGCTGCTCGCTCGCCCAGGCGGCAATCGAAACGAAGATGCCCGCCGTGATGGGATCGGTAAAGTCGGCGCCGTTTGCTTGGGCTAAAACGTCGCGCAGGACGCCGACTGTGACGACTTGGCCGAACGGGACTTGCTTCATAAGCATGTCGTACGTTTTGGGCGGCGCGAAAAACATCCGGCTTCCGCCGTACTTTCGAATGCTTTCGGGATCCGTGATGACGACGGTTTTCGGCATGTCTTTCGGATCGTCGAGCATCGCGTTGAAATCTTTTTTGGACTCGTTTGCCATGGTTTCACCTCTTTTTCTTCAGCTTAGCCAAAATAAAAACGACATGCAATGAGACGGTTGAAAAAAGTCAGGCAGACCGGCGTCGTTCGGTATACAATAAATCTATGAAAACGATATTGATCGTCGAAGACGACGAATACATTGGCAACATGATCGAAGCCGCGCTCAAAAACGAAGGATTCGCCACCTGGCGGGCGTATTCGGGCAGCGAGGCGCTCCTCGTCTTTCGAAGCCGGCCCGTCGACCTTGTCGTGCTGGATCTGATGCTTCCCGGACTGTCCGGCGAGGACGTGCTGTCCGCCATCCGGACGGTTCCCGTGGTGGTGTTAAGCGCCAAGAGCGACCTCGACCACAAAGTCGAGCTGCTGCTTCAGGGCGCCGTCGACTACATGACCAAGCCTTTCGAATTGAAGGAGCTCGTCGCCCGTGTTCGCGTCCACTTGCGGCCTGTCGACACCACGCGCGAACAAACGCTTGGATACCACGATCTCGCTCTCGTTCAAAACGAGGCAAGGCATGACGGCCAAACGATCCGGCTGACGCCCATCGAAACAAAGATCCTGTCCGCCTTGATGCAGGCGCACGACGGGACGATGACCCGGACGGCCCTGCTCGATACATTAGCCGGCCAGGATGTGTTGATGAGCGCCTCCACGCTCAAAGTGCACATGTCGCGTTTGCGCGCGAAGCTGAAAACATTGACCGGTCAGGACCGGATCGAGGCGCTTTGGGGCATTGGCTACCATCTTTCTTAACAAAAACGTAACCTTTTCTTTCCCGAAAGCGTAACCGGGCTTTGGTACGATGGAAAGGAAGGGAAGTGAAACAATGGAAGATGTATGTGTATGCCGGCATATCGAGAAAGCGTACGGACAGCCCGTGCTTAAAGGCTGCTCGCTCCACATTCCGGCCGGAAGCATTTACGGACTGATTGGGGAAAACGGGGCCGGCAAGACGACGCTCATCCGCATCTTGACCGGCCTGCAAAAGCCGGACGCCGGAACGTATTCACTCTTTGGCGTCGACGCGGGCGACAAGGCGATCCACCTGGCGCGCAAGCGCATGGGCGCGATCGTCGAGATGCCCGCGCTCGATCCGGAACTGGACGCGTTATCCAACGTACGCGCCCAAGCCAGACTGCTCGAACTGGAACCCGGGCACGAAAAGGAAGCGCTCGAATGGGTGGGGCTGAACGATCCGGGCACGAAGAAGGCGGGCGATTTCTCGCTGGGCATGCGGCAGCGGCTCGGGCTGGCGATGGCATTGATCGGCCATCCCGACTTCATCCTTTTGGACGAGCCGACCAACGGACTCGATCCGCAAGGTATGATCGAGCTGCGGGAACTTATTTTAAAACTGAACAAGGAGCATCGCATCACGTTTTTGATTTCAAGCCACGTTTTAGCCGAGCTGGCCAAGCTGGCCGACTGGTACGGCTTTTTAAAAGACGGGAAGATCGTGCTGGAAACGAGCGCGAAGGAACTTGGCGAACACGCAAAACCAGTCGTGGAAATCGAAGCGAAGCCGACGGAAAAGCTCGTTTCCTATTGGGATCGAAACCGGTTGGCGTACAAGGCGCTGGGCGCTGACCGCTGGCGTGTGGAAACGGATCGTCCGGCTGGAGAGCTCGCCCTGGAATTGGCGAAAGCCGGCATCGACGTGCGCTCGATCCAGGTCGTCAACGAGGACTTGGAAGCCGTGTACATGCAAATCATGAAAGGCGGGACACGATGAGAGGGTTGTTCTGTGCGGACGGATTTCGGATCCGCCATTCAAAATGGTTTTGGATCGTGACGCTGGCGCTGCTCGCGCTTTCCGGCATCGTGCTGGGGGCGCGCGCGAACGACGCGGCAACCATGAACGACGGCTTGTGGATCACGCTGCCGGTCGTGGCTTTGGCGCAAAGCGTGTGGATCTCGGTATGGACAGGCAATGACGAGGCCAACGGCCTCTTGCGCAACAAACTCATCGTCGGCAAGCCGCGTTCCGCCGTTTTCTTGACATACGCGCTCACGAGTTTGGGAATCACGTTGTGGTTCGAAGCGCTCTTTTTGCTCGTGCAAATCGGCATCGGCTCGTTCATGCTGGAAGCCGCGCCCATCGGAACGACGGTTCTTGTGCTTACAAGCGCGCTTGTCGCGCTGGCGTTTTTCTTTACGCTTGTCAGCGTTTGCCCGATCCAGAAAACGACACGCGTCATTTTGTGCCTGCTTGGACTGATCGCGCTGTTTTTGGTGGCGTTTCAAATCCAAAACCGGCTGATCGAGCCGCCAAAGACGCTCGTGCTCGAACAGCAGGTCAACGGGGAAATGGTCAACGAGTCCGTTTTGAATCCGAAGTTTTTAGACGGAAACGCTCGCGCCGTGGCCGAAACCGCGCTGTCGTGGCTGCCGACCGGCGCGATGATGCAGCTGGTGTTCGGGTTTGTGTGTCCGCCTGTTGTTTTGGCGGTTCAGCTGCTCGTGGAAGCCATTGTGTTCATAGGCGCGGGCTGGCTCGTGTTCGCGCGCAAGGAAGTGCGGTAGAAAAAGGGAGGCGACGGTATGCTCGGATGGCTGGCGGCAGGTTTTTTCCTGTGGAAATGGCTTGGTTTGAAACACGCGTTGCGGCGTTTGAAAGAAGAGTGGAGCGCCTGTTCGGCGTCCGAAACGAATCGAAGGCTGCCGGTCGTGGCGTCCGACGCCTCGTTGCGCGCGCTGACAGGCGCGTTGAACGATTCGCTGGAAACGATCCGGAAGGAACGGATTCGTCTGGATCGAAGGGCGCGCTGGCTCAACGAGCAAATGGGAACGATTGCCCACGATTTGAGAACGCCGTTGACGGCTGCGTTGGGATACACGCAGCTTTTTTGGCAGGAAAACGACGAGCATCAACGACAGGAGGCTGTCCGGGTCGTGGAAGGCCGGCTGCGCGCGCTGCAGGCGATGAGCGAGGAGCTGTTCGAGTTTGCCCGTTTGCAGGACGAGGCCAACCCGCTCGCCCTGACCGAGGTGCGTGTGGATCATGTGCTCGAGGAGACGATTGTCGGGATGCGGGCGCTGCTGCAAAAAAAACAGATCGAGCTTTCGCTCGACCTGAAGCCGATGGTCGTGACGGGCAACGCGCCGGCGATGGCGCGGGTGTTTACGAATTTGCTGGCGAACGCGGTGAAATACGCTCCCGATGGCATCACGATCGCCATGATCGACGAGCGAACGGTCGTGTTTGAAAACGGCTTGGGCGCATTGCGATTCACGGATGTGGAAAAACTGTTCGAGCGTTACGCCACGCTGCGCTTTCACGACGATTCGCACGGCCTGGGCTTGCCGATCGCCAGGGGCTATATGGAAAAGATGGGTGGCTCGCTGGTGGCGGAAGTGCGCGATGGCGTCATTCGCTTCGCGTGTCGTTTTTCATCGCCCGATAGCCGATCCAAATCGTCCAGACGTAGGCGCACGTCTTAGGAATCATGAGCATGCCGATGGCCGGGATTTGCTCGGCCCACAAGACGACGGGAATGTAAAAGGCGAAGCTGAGCACGATCGTGAGCGCCATCCAGCGAAACGGCTTGTCGTTCGTTTGTTTCACTTTGTACGCGAAGAGTACGATGATCAGCAAGCCG
This sequence comes from uncultured Dubosiella sp., assembly GCF_964018005.1. Classification (NCBI taxonomy): domain Bacteria; kingdom Bacillati; phylum Bacillota; class Erysipelotrichia; order Erysipelotrichales; family Erysipelotrichaceae; genus Dubosiella; species uncultured Dubosiella sp. The sequence goes on along the minus strand of NZ_CAXHOA010000030.1, from coordinate 5,140 downwards.
AGCAGGGCGAACGGAATGTTGCGGATCACGCCCCAAAGCAATGGAGGTCTGGCGCTGAGCCACTCGTTTTGGGGCAGCATGCAAAGCAGGATACGCAGGCCGGCCAGACTGTACACCAAAGCGCTCAAGCCGTTATGCTGGCGAATGGCGTAGCGTTTGCGCCATACGAAATACAGCAGGACGTAAAACACGGTCATCGTGATGGAGGTGATCCATTTGCCGATTCCTAAAGCAGTCGTGTAGTGGTCCAGTCCTGTCGTGCACAGGGCGATGGCGCGCGGGACGAGGTGGAACGCGTCGCCGGCGCCAAGAACGACGGCCATCCAGCCAAACAGCCGGTACTGGGAGCGGGGCTTGCTTTGGCGGATCATGAGGACGCCAAGCGTCGTGACGGTGACAAGGTAGACGATGTCGAACGTGGTTTCAAACAAGGCGCGCATTGGTTATTCTCCTCTCTTGACGGCTTTGCCGTAGCTGCATCCAAACAACAGGCCGGCCCACAGCAGGGAGGCGCCCAGACCGGTGTAAAAGACGGCGATGAATCCGTCGGGCAAAAGATGGAAGGCGCGAATCGCGATGCCGCCCGCCATCATAAAGGCCATGATCAAAAACGATTTGACGTCGAAAAACTTTAAAAAGAACTGGCGTTCCTGAATGTAGTCGAGGATCCGTTTCGTGTGTTTGGTGACGAGTTTTCCAAAGACGAAAAGCTGGAAAAGGGCGAACACGACGATGGACAGCAGGACGTTGTACCACGTCAAATACGGCGGGTAGGTGACGACGCCGATGCGCAAAATGTTAAAGCCGGCCAGGCACCAGACGAGGCAGGCGATCAAAAGCAATGTATTCTTTTTGACTTTCATAAAAAGGACTCCTTTCTGAACATCGTTCATTTTGAGGCAAAAAAACATCCCGTCCAACGGGAAGTCATTCAATACACGGTGCGGCGCACGATCTCGAGCACGACGTTAGGATCGAAATCGTGACGGAGCCACGCCGACATCATGAGCGAAAACAGGACGCGGGCGAACTGTTTTTCGGACAGGTGGTCGTTGAAGGCGTTGGGGCGGATGTTGGGATCGCTATGCAAAATGGCGCACAGGCTCGCCTCCATATGTGTCCACGTTTCTTCCATGCGTTTCTTTCCTTCGGATTTTTCGGGCTTAGCGAAACTGAACGCGTGCAGCGTGAAGAAGCCGGGATAGGCTTTCTGGGCGTAGCGCATGCGCTCAAACATCCAGTGAACGCACGCTTCAATCGTTTGAAACGACTCGTCGGGCTGGTGGAAGATCTCGAGCCAGACGCTTGCGATCGTTTCCGATACAAGCTCCGCCTTTGAAGGAAAATAGTTGTAAATGGAGCCAACCGACACGTGGCAGGCGGTCGCGAGGGCGCGGATGTTGATGGCGTTCCAGCCTTTTTTTTGCAGCAGCTCGCGGCTGTGTTTTAAAATTTCCTCTTTGGATGTGATGATCGTATTCATGGCTCACCTCAATCTGAACAATGTTCATTATAGTCGAACGACACGGAGTGTCAATCAGAAACCTCACATCCATTATTCGAGAGAAATCGTTAATTCTTCAAAAAACGTTGATAAATTCGAGAGAAATGGAGCCGGCGCGGTATTGCGAATTGTTTTCTCTTTCTGATTTTGATAAACCCTTTAAAAATTTTTTATGAAAGCGTTGACAACTCATTGAAAACTATGTAAAGTAATGAAAAACAAGGAGGAAAGGATATGAAAACATTTACAGTGGAAAATACGATCCAGTTGAATTTGTTCGTAACGTCTTTTCTCCTGACTGAAGAAAACTCCTTTTACGCTGTCCCCGCAGCGCCTCGACCGTGCACAATCGAATGAGAAAACACGAACGAAGAGTCTGGGGATAGAACGATTCACATGAAAACCGAAGACGCTTGTTCTTTGGTTTTTTTGTATTTATTCAAAGGAGAAAAAGTATGACAATCAAAAAAATCAACGCGATCTACTTTTTGATTTTGCTCGCCTATGGCGCGGTCGACAAAATCTACGGATCGTCGTTCATGGAAATTTTGTATTCTAGCGGGATCGGTGTCGGGCTGATCAGCGTGCTGTTGTCCATCGAGGACTTTCTGCTGCTCGTTTTCGAGTTTCCTTCGGGAATGATCGCGGATCGCATCGGCCGCAAGAAAGCGAGCGCGATCGGCTTGTTCGTGCTCATGCTCGGCTACATCGCGTTCATCGTATCCAAAAACTTTCTCGTCTTCGTGGTAGCCGCCATTTTGAAATCCGCGGGCAACGCGCTCTTTAGCGGATCGCCACAAAGCTGGTACTATGAGGAGCTGAAAGAAAAGGACGCGCTCAAAGAGCGGGAAACAATCATTCCGGTTTTGCGCGGCGTCATGAACGCCGTGTGCATCGGGGTCTTGCTTTTGTGCACGATGTTTTTCGCCGCCTCCCGCACCTTGCCAATGCTGCTGGCCATCGCGATCCTGGGCGTCGTTTCCGTCGTGACGCTTGTCGTGGGCAAAGACAACTACGGGACTATTCGGGAGGAAAACGGAAGCGGATGGAAAGAGGTCGTTTCCATTTTCTCGCATCCAGTCTTTCGGCGGCTGGCCGGGTTCAACATGTTGTTCACGATTCCATACGCGGTGTTCATCCTGACGTGGCAGCTTATTTTGCTTGAGCACTTTCATCAAAACGCGTCTATCATCAGCAGTATGATGATCGCGATCATGGGCGTGTTCGCGCTCGCTTCCTTCGTGACGACCGCGTTGTTGAAGCGCTGGAAGCAGACGACGCTCATCAAAGCAACGCTTGCCGTGCTGGCCGGGGTGTGCGTGCTCGTTACGCAAGTCCGCTCGCTTGGCGTCTACATCGCCCTCGTGCTCTTGTTTGAAGGGGCGCTTGGCATGTACATGACGCTGGAAGACATTTGGATGCAGGAACAAATTCCTTCCGAAAACAGGGCCGGTTTTTATTCGGCAATCAGCGCCCTCACCGCGCTGGCCAACGCCCTTGTCCTGATGGGGCTGGGATGGATCGTCCAGCATACGAGCTTGTTTTTCGTATACTGGATCGCCGCGATTGTGGAAGGCATGGCGCTCTTTTATTTCAAAAACCGACTGGAAGAAAAAGAATGAGTGGACTGGCTTGTTTTAATCAAATCAACGAAAAGGATGTGGAAAATAAGGGGAAATCGTTCAGCATAGAATAATTGGCGCAAACAAGTCGAGGTATAAGAGGGGGAGGGATTTGTTCGTGATCGTGTTTGGAAATAAAAAAGCTATTTTCTTGAAAGGAGGACAGTTTGTTCTCCTTTTAAATCTTGTAAAGCGCTGATTGTTTTAAAATGATATAATAGTCGTAATAAGAAATGAAAGGGAGGTTCGGATGAAAAAGAAGCGCTTATATTATCAAATGCGGCTATAAAACTCCTTGCTTGAGCTATGGGGAGTGTCAATGCGGAAGAATTAGAAGATGGTATCGTTGAATATTTTGCCGGTTTGAATCAGTAGTTATGGAAGAGAATAAGATCAATTATTTTATCAGTTTGTGTAAGGAATTCGAAAACTTAGTTAAGGCAAAATATGGGTTGGAAGATAAGGACAGTGCTTACTACTTTTTGTGTAATCAAAAGGAGTTTGTTAACTTTAAAGATGAGATTAATCTTATCCGGTCACTTCGAAATGTTTTCCAACATGGAGTGTTCTTCGACATTTAAAGGATAAAGAAAAAAATCAACATTTAATGACTAGGTTTCATTCATGGTTATGTCTGCTGCAAATAATGGATTAAGAAAGATTACTCTTATTCCTGATGACTTTTCACCAGAAGACCAGCTTGTTTTGAAGAGCTTGGAACCATTTATTGAGGAGGCAGCTGAATTGCTGCGCCGTTATACCAAAGAGGAGCAGTTTATCATTGATGTATTTTGCAGAGATGTTGATGAGGAAGATGTTGAAAGTAATCATGTTGTTGGTAACGAAAAAGCAAATTCTATAAGAAGTTGACAGTACTAAAGTACTAGAGAATTGATGTAGGGGAAAATATAGGAAGAATTGATAAGCGTTTAGTTCGGGTATATGAAATGAGTACTGGGCAGAGAACATCTTTAGCTTTTTCTGTGATGCTTGCGTTTTCTTCAGTTGTTGAAACGGCACCGAAATGTATACTTTTGGATGAACCTTTAGCAACGATGGATAGTATTCAAGTAACTAATGCTTTGGATATTTTAAAGTCCTTGGCTGAACAAGGGACATAGATATTTTACATCAGCAAGTCTAGATACAATCAAATTATTCCAAGATTATTTTAAGAACTCTTCTTTTGACTATAGAGAATTTGAATTTATTAAAGGAATTAATGGCTCAGTTAAAATCAATCAGAGCTAATTCTAATTATTTTGAAAGGATGACAGACTGTGAAAAAAATACATAACAAACTTGTACGGGATCGTATTCCTGAAATTATTGAGGAGGATGGCAAGACTTGTAAGATGCATATTATGGATGAAGAGTCTTATCGCCATGCTTTGAAAGCCAAGCTTCTAGAAGAAGCGAATGAAGTGAAAGAAGCAGCTTCAAAAGAAGAATTGATCAAAGAAATGGCAGATGTGTTAGAAGTGCTGGAAGCACTTCAAAAAACATTTGGTATTGATATTAAAGAAGTAGAAAGAGTTAAAGATAAGAAGGCTCTTTCAAATGGAAAATTCGAGAGAAGAATTTTTTTGGAGTATGTAGAAAAGGAGTAAAGCATGATTGATTATATCAACTTATGGTTGGACATTATTGAAAATATGAATAACGACAATACATATAAGTTGGCTTGGGGTCGTGCTTTGATTGAAATCGTTTATGAGCATAAAGATGACGGAAACGACTTCGTGATTTCGTTTGTTCAGATTGCTGAAAAGATGCTCAAATACTATTGGAATCAAACCTACTTTTTTAACTTGAAACAAAGTCCTGGTAAGAAACCGATAGTAGTTCAGGAAACAGAAAAATGTATTGAGTTTGTAAAAAACATTCGTCAATCAAATATTCCGGTTTGGTTTGATAAAGCGCAACAAGATCTATTATCAGATCCTAATTTTTATCAAAAACGAATCAATGCGATTGCTAAGACCTTAGAACATGATGTTTGCTGGCGCTTTAA
>NZ_CAXHOA010000029.1:0-16490 GCF_964018005.1 uncultured Dubosiella sp. | reverse complement strand
AATACAAAATCAGGTAGAAAGGAAAAGGTATATAGAATGGCTCAGTTAAATGGGCTAATTCATATATACCAGGAGAAGAGGAACAAGGGCGATGAGAATTTTATGTATTGGCGACAGCAACACGTGGGGGTTCGATCCGAATACGGGATTGCGGCACAAAAACCGCTGGACCCGGCAGCTGATGGCGCTGCGGCCGCAGGACGAGATCATCGAGGAAGGGATGAACGGACGAACGTTCGCCTTCGACGATCCGTTCACGCCGGGACGAAACGGCTTGCGGGCGCTTGACATGCTGCTCATGAGCCACGAACCGGTCGATTTGGTCGTCGTGATGCTGGGGACCAACGACTTGAAGACGTTTTTTAACGCCCGGGCAAAGGCTGTCGCGCGCGGGGCGAGAACGTTTTTGCGCCAAATCAAAAATCCGTTTTTGTACCGGTACAAGGAACCGGATATTTTGATGGTCGCGCCGATTTTGCTGGGGGAGGCCATCGCGCAAACCGAAGGGGAGTGTGGCGATTTTGACGAGGAAAGCTTGTGTCAGTCCAAATATTTGGGCCGGGAAATCCAGTCGGTTTGCGAAGAGCTTGGCGTGGCGTTTTTGAACGCGGCCGATTTCGCGCACGCTTCGCCGGTTGACAACGTGCATATGGATGAAACCAACCATGGCCGGCTCGCGCAAGCGATTCATCAAACGATTGAGGAAAGGAAAAAAGGAGAGGGACAATGAAAACAATGGATGTGACAGCGCTGGGGGAGTTGCTGATTGACTTCGCGCAAAAGGATACGAACACGTTTGAGGGCAATCCGGGCGGCGCGCCGTGCAATGTGCTGGCGATGCTGAACAAGGCGAAAAAGAAGACGGCGTTTATTGGCAAGGTGGGCAACGACATGTTTGGCAACCAGCTTAAGGCGGTGATCGAGGAAATCGGCATCGACGCGCGGGGCCTGGTCGTGGACGATTCGGTGCGCACGACGCTGGCGTTCGTGAAGTTTGACGAGACGGGTGACCGGGATTTCTCGTTTTACCGCAATCCGGGCGCGGACATGATGCTGGATGAAAGCGAAGTCGATTTGGATTTGATCAAGGACTCGAAGATTTTCCATTTCGGCACGTTGAGCATGACGCACGAGGGCGTGCGCGAGGCGACGAAAAAGGCGGTCGCGTGCGCGAAGGAAAACGGGGCGATCATTTCGTTCGATCCGAACTTGCGGCCGCCGCTTTGGGATGATCTGGACGAGGCCAGAGAACAAATGAAGGCGGGCTGCGCCTTGTGCGACTTTATCAAGATCGAGGACGAGGAGCTCAAATTCATGACGGGCAAGGACACGATCGAGGAAGGTGTCAAGGCTTTGCAGGATGCGTATGACATGAAGATGATCCTGGTCACATCGGGTCCAAAAGGGGCGCAAGTCTTTTGCAACGGCCACCATGTGTACAAGGACGCGTTTTTGAACCGGAACACGTGCGACACGACGGGAGCGGGCGACACGTTTTGCGGGGTGTGCCTGTCCTATCTTTGCGACACGCCGTTTGAAAATTTCGACGAGGAAAAACTGGCGGACATGCTGACGCACGCCAACGCGGCGGCTTCGATCGTGACGACGCGGATTGGCGCGTTGAAGTCGATGCCGACGATGGAGGAAGTGGACGAGTACATCGCGGGATATCGTCAGCCGTAGAGGAAAAAAGAGGAAGACACGGGAAATCTTCCTCTTTTTGTTTTTTTACGAAGGGCACTCGATGATCGTTTTGACGGCGGCCACCATTTTCTTTTGTTCCGGGAGCAGGGGATGGGTGACGAGAATGTCGACTTCGCGGAATTTGGCGTAAATGTACGCGGCTGAATCCTCGAAGCGTTTTTTATCGCAGACGACGAGCACTTTTTTCGACTGGTTGATGACGTGGCGCAGCAAGGCGATGCCATCCATGTTGATGGTGGTGAACCCGTCGGTATCCTTGATGCCCAGTGTGCCAAGGATCGCCAGGTCAATGCGGAAATGCTCAAGCATTTTGGTCGCGAAGTATCCGCTCGTCCTTTGTTCCAGCTCGTTGATTTCCCCGCCTAGGAAAAACGTCTTGATGCGGTTTTCCATGCATTTGGCGGCGACCGGAAAAGAATCGGTGACGACGGTGATTTCCTTTTTGTAGGTGAGAGCCTCGATCCCGGCGAAAATCGTGCTGCCGCCGTCGATAAAGAGAACCTGTCCGTCTTTGACTTCTTGAAAAGCGCGAAGGGACAAGCCTTTTTTGATGCTGTGGTCTTCCTGGGAACGATACGACAAGGGGATTTCCTTGATGGTTTTATTGACGCGGGCCCAGCCGTGCTCTTTGATGACGAGCGCCTGGCTGACCAAAGTGTCGAGATCGGTGCGAATCGTTTCGCTGGAGGCGTGAAGCAGTTCGGCGAGTTCACGGATCTTGATGCGCTCCCGTTCGTGGAGCAGTTCCAAAATCTTTTTTTGCCTTTCTTGTTTCTTCATTCGTTGTCTCAAACCTCCGTTTCCGCTCGTTCAAAGACGATTTTGCCGTCGATGATCGTTTGAATCACGTGATAGTCGGCGTCCATGAGGCAGAAATCGCTTTTTCGGCCGATTTCTATTTTTCCCCGGTCATGGATGCCGAGGCATCGGCATGGATTTTCGGCGTACAGCTGCGCGATTTCCTCCCGGCTCAAGCCGACGAGGTCGCGGGCTTTTTTCATAATTTCGTTCCATGGGGTCGATCCGCCTAAAAAAAGCCCGTCGGCTTTGGTTTTGATGCCGGTTTCATTGGCGACGATGGGACCGAAATGCTCGTTTTCGTATTCGCCATCGGCTAGGCCGTGGAAATGGACGAGGTCGGTCATGCCGTAAAAGCGGTCGAGGCCTTTGAGCCGGATGCCAAGATGGATCCACGATGGCGATACGACCATGCCGTCGCAAGTGATTTGGTGACTGAGCCGGTTTTCAAGCAGGCAGCCGACGATGCCGCCTTCTTTGCGCTGGTGCATCGCTTCAAAGCCGTTGAAGAAGTGGGTCGTTGTGTCGGCGCCCCAGTCGGCGCACTGGCGAACCTGGCTGGCGGTGCAGAGGGTGTAGCCAAGTTCGACGTGGACGCCCTGGGCGGTGATCCATTCGCACCACTCTTTGGCGCCGGGCAGCTCGGGCGCAAGGCAGACGATGCCGATGTCGCTTAAATCGTTGTCGACCATGGCGAGCGTGTGGGCGGGTGTGGGCAGCGCGCACAGCGTCGGGTCGATGGAGGCGCTTCGTTTCGGATTGATGTACGGGCCTTCAAAATGAAAGAGAAACGGGTCGGCGCCGACTTTTTCCTGTCGTACCTTGCGAATGGCGCGGACGGTTTTCTGGCTGTCCGGGATGGATAAGGAGTTGATGGTCGGCATGACGCTGGTCACGCCGGTTTCCGGCAGTTTGGCAAGGAGGAACCGGACATCGTCTTCGCTCCAGTGGCTGACGGTTTCGTCATAGGCGTGTGGAAAAAAGTTGTGGCGGAACCCGCCGTGCATGTGAGTGTCGACAAAGCCCGGATACAAGTCGTATCCGGCCGCGTCCAAGATTTCGTCATCTTGCAGCCCGGGGCCGATTTCTAAAATTTCCTGTTCGTTAAAGCGGACGTCGACGCATTGGAAAGCGCCATCGATCCATACATTTGCGTTGCGAATGATCATAGTTGCATTCCCTTCCTTTCAAAATCATTATTGAGTTTCGTTGGAAGAAAGAAAAGGTTTAAAAAGTGTTTTTTTGAGAATCCAAATTCATTGTTTGGCTTTTATGAGAAAAAGATCTGGAAATTTCGGCTGAACCAAAAAATAGAGAGTTTGAAAGAGGAGAATCGTCGTGCAGCAGCCACATGGTCGGCGGCAGCGGGGAAGAGATCGGGCGCGCGTCGGTCACATACACAAAGCTTGGTTCGCAAATCCGGTACGTATTGGAAACTTGTTCGAGGGTTTTGAAGTCGCAGCAAAAACGCTTTAAGAAGGGATCCTGGCGGAATACGACACCACGATATACAGCATCCGCCTTCCGCAAGATCTCATCCTTCACTGATTTTCGACGCAAATACATCCGCTCTTTTTCAAAGACGGTTTCATTGACTAGGCCTTCAAATTGAAATTCTTCATAGAAAACAGGTGGGACGGGAATCATATTGTTGACGAGAAGGGCGGCGATGCGCTCATGGTCTTCGTCGAAGATTTCGACAGTCGTGCGGGGATTGCGTCGCTTTCCATTGGGACGCAGCGGCTTGGAAGTTAATGGAATCAAATAGTGGAAACGGCCAAGCAGGACGATCACGCCGTAAAACGGCCGGGTGCTTTTGATGCTGACGTTCGGATCCGCCTCGTGCAAAAAGAGACGATAAGGATAATCGACCCGGTATATGTTTGGGTTGGGGTCTAAAAAATGAAATAAGTTGTTCATACATTCTCCTTTCGAAAAAAGCTGTTCTTTCGAACAGCTCTGCCAGTTTTCAGGGATGGCATCCCTTTTATAGTCGCCAACTACGGCATGGCCTCTCCAGTTTTTTCGTTGCCAACTACGGTATGGCCTCTCCAGTTTTTTCGTTGCCAACTCAGGCATGGCCTCTCCAGTTTGAAAGATCCTTTACGGGTCTTTTTGTGTCTTTATTGTAAAAAAGGATATTAAGATTGTCAAATGGGAAAAGTAAGCTTTTTTCTTATTTTACGAAATATACATTAGTTTAATGATATTGATGTTTTATATAATATAAAAACAAAACAAAAAATATTAACATTACGCAAGGATAATATTGATTGAATCGGGATTAAAAGTTATAATCATTTTGTTAAATATATTTTAATTTAACTACGTCTTATATACTTGATTGAGATAAAGGAAATTAGATTTGCACATATATCGTGTTTTCGAGTCCAGTTTCGGTATTCCTATGAGCAGACTAATAAAAATCTGCCTTTTTTATACCTTCATTGCTATGAAGTGAACGGAATGGAGAAGAAAATCAAATTTTATGTAAAAGGGGGATGATTTTTAATATTTTATGTGTTGAAAAAGTATATAAGACGACAAAAAGGGAACTGCAAGGGCAGAGATTATGGAAAAAAGAAAGGAAAAAGCAGTTTCTCCGGATTGCCTTCCAAAAGCAATTCGGCTTTCATCTGTCTCCGATTGATTATGAAAGACAATAAAGCATTAAAAAGACTTAGCGCGACCGCGGTGATCGCTTCATCGCTTATACCTCAAAGTATGCCAGTATTCGCCAAAGAAGAATCGCGAGCAAATTCTTTTTTTGAATTATCAGATCCGATTGCGAATGTAGCCGTCGCTCAACAGGTTGTTTCGCAATCGAAAGCGGACGCTTTGATAAACGCTTTAAAAGAGGCAAGCAAAGAAGAAGCGAAAGCGGAAGAAGCGGTGGCAACAGCTGAACAAAATTATGCTACGGTACGGGGGGGGCAACGAGTACCAACCGCAATATGATCGTATCGTAAATGAAAGACAGACACTGGAAAACAGTGTAGATCAAAAGCTCGATCAGGAAATAACGACTGGAACCGCGGAATTGGAAAAAATGGTTGCGGATTATGAAGACGCGATTGAGAAGAAAGAAGCGCTGGAATCGGAACTGACGCAAAAGCAGGGACTGCTCGAAAGCGAAAAATCCAAATTGGAAGATTTGGAACAGGCGGTAGAGCAGGCGAAAGCGGAATACGACGCGTTGGAACCGGGCGCCATCGAAGCAGCCGAACAAAAAAACGCGGAAGCGATGAATTTATGGACGAACGCCCAAATTGCATTGCAGGAAGCGCAAAACGCTTTAACGCAAGCGGAAGCGAATTACGCGGCGCTGTCCCAATCTTTGGAATCCACACGCGCCACATACAACGAGGCGTTAAACGCGGTTATGGCCGCCCAGGCCGCTTATGACCAGGCACTGGCTGTGCAAGCCGAAAAAGAAGCCAATCTCGCGCTGGCGGAAAACGAGGAAGTATACGCTCAAGCCGAAGCAGAACTTCAAAACGCGCAGCAAGCCGTTTCGCAAGCGCAAGCTATGGTGGAACAAAGCGCGCAATCGGTTGCCGAATCGGAAAATCAACTGGTTTTGGCCCAATCAGCATTTGATCAAGCCGCCAGTGAACTTCCGGTCTATCAGCAGGCGATCGCGGATGCTCAAACCGGTGTGGAAAACGCCGAATCCGAAGTAAGCCGGAGCCAGGCCGCTTTAGAGCAGGCGCTGATGGAAAACAAAAAACAAGCCGAAGCGCAGAAAAACGCGCAACTCGCGGTCGAAAAAGCGGAAAACGCCGTCAAGCTCCAGACAGAAGCCGTGGATATTGCCGGACAGGAAGTCAAAGGCGTTCAGGCGAAAATCGACAACTTGCAGTCGCAGCTCGAAACGAATCATGCCGAAATCAAAAAACTCGAAGAACAGCTTCAAGTTCTGCAAGCGCAATACGCCTCGGGTTCATTGGGATTTTTCCAAGCTATCGACAACGATGATGCTACAAAAGCGATGAACGTGATTTTAAGCAGAACGGATGGTCTGTATGACTACACTCATGTCGGAAAAGAAAATGACGCGACGAGTCTGGAAAACATGAAAGCGTCGCTGGCCTGGATCAAAGAATGCAACGAGCTTCGAGCAAAACACGGATTGCCTGCCTTGGGTGTCAATTCCTATATGATGGCTATCGCGCAAAAACAGCTTAATTATTCGGCTGTTGAAGTCGGGCATTCACAAAAATATCAAGTGGGAGAAAACCTGGCATGGGGCTACGAAAATCCGTTCGATGGCTGGTACGATAAAGAAAAGGCGATCTATGAGCGGTATTTGGCACAAGGTCTGACACCGGAAGAAATTGAAAACGACCATTTTCAAGAAGTCGGTCATTATCTCAACATCATTGAAGATGGCTATTATATCACAGGATTTGCGGTCAATACCGAACCTCACCGCTACAATGTAGCATATGGACAGGTATTCACATATAGGGGATCGGGATACACCGTGGAAAATTATGAGAAGATGCTCGATGATTATTGTTCGGGTATCGAGAAAGCCATCGCGGCAAAACAAGAAGAGCTGGAGACCGCGCAGGCCGATAACAGCCTTGTCAAAGCCATCGAACAGGCTGAAGCGGAATTGAAAACCAAAGTAGCGGAAGCGGAACGGCAGAAACAGCTGTTAAGTCAAAGAGAAGTCTCGCTTGAACAAGCGGTCACATTGTCCAGTCAGGCAGCGATGGCGCTGACAAACTCCCAGGCTTTGTTGAAAAAAGCGGAAGACAATTTAAAAGCCAAAGAAGAAATGCTTTCACAAGCGCAGGCAATCCTTTCTCAAAAGGAAAACGCTTTGCAGGCGTATCTTGAGTCTGACGAACTCCGCGCATTGCAAAATAATATTGATTTAGCGCAAGCACGGTTAAATCAGGCGAACACGACACATCAAACCCATACGGCGCTTCTCGCTCAAAATCAATCGTTCGCTCAAGACAAGAAAAACCAGCTTGCCGCTTTGGAACGTCTGATCGCGAACGCAAAGACAGAATGGAACGAAGCGAAAAAAGACACGCAAGACAAATCCGAAAAATTAAAAAGCGTAAAACAAAACGCAGAAACGGTAAGGAAAGGCTTGGAGTCGCTCGAAACGGAGACAGGAGCGGCCGAAGCCAAACTCAACGAACACAAAAAAGAGGCTGCTCAGAAAGCCCAGGACGAGCAGCAGAAAAAGAAAGCTTTTGATGAGGCAAATAAAACTTTCCTCGCGCTGGATGGCTTGAGAGTGCGGTACGAGGAGACGGTCCGCGCGCAAAATCAAGCGGTGAGAACGATCGAAAGCCTTGAAAAAGAGGTGCCGGCTTTACGCACTTCGATTCAAAACGCCCAAAATCAAATCGCGCAGGATTCCAAACGGCAAACCCAAGCGCGGGCCTATCTTGCACAACTTCATGGGGCGAAAGACGCATGGAACGCGATCAAAAAAGGTCAATCGGCAAACTTTGATCCAACGTTTGACGATTTGGCGGCCTTTCCGGTTTTATTCGCGAACTATCAATCCTTGAAAAAGGATGAGCAATTGGCGAAAGCGAAGCTGGAACAACTCATCGCCGATGCGGATTCAAGCCTTGAATCGTTGCGGCAGGCCAAAGCCGAATACGAAAAAGCGAAGCAAGCAAGACAGGCCGCCCAAAACGTTCTCGACGCTTTCTTGAAGCTTCTGGAAAACGAAGAGACGATTGTCGTGGATACAAATCCCGAAAAGAAAGAGAATACAGATTCGAAAAAAGAATCCAGTCCAAACACGGCGGCGGGAACAGGCTTATATATTTACACAGCCGGAACCGTGCTAAGCGGAGCGATCGCGGTGGCTTTTTTGAAACGAAAGAAAGACTAATATCACTTTGATCAGGATAGTGAAGACAACACTATCCTTTTTTCATTTGTACTCATCGTTGGAAGCGGATACAATAAAACTATAAAAATCAAAAGTGGGAGGAAATTATGAAAAAGTTTGTGTATGGAAATCCAGTCGACACCGACGCCATCGTCAACGATGTGGAAGCGACTGTAGGTCAGGTCCCGGTTGGAACAAGCGCCATCGACGACCATGTCTTCTCGTTCACCTACGCTCTGGCGCCCGCCGACAAGGTGTATGGTCTAGGAGAGCAGGTGCGCGGCATCGACAAACGCGGCTGGGAATACGAATCGTGGGCGACCGACGAGCCGCACCACCACGAGGACAAGCGCTCGCTGTATTCGGCGCACAATTTTATCGTCGTTGATGGAGAAAAACCATTTGGCTTGTTTGTCGACTACCCGGGACGGGTGAAGTTCGACATCGGCTACACGCAAAGCGACGCGCTGCGCGTCGAATGCGAAGCCGACCTCAAGCTGTATTACTTTGAAGGGGAATCGGTTCTCGACATCGTCAGGCAGTTCCGCCACGCCATTGGCAAAAGCTACAAAGCGCCAAAGTTCGCGTTCGGCTACGGGCAAAGCCGCTGGGGCTACAAGACGCAGGACGACTTCAAAGACGTCGTTCGCAAACTGGACGAGCTCGACATCCCGATCGACATGCTGTACATGGACATCGACTACATGCAGGACTTCAAGGACTTCACCCTCAACGAAAAAGAGTTTGACGGCCGGTTCGATCAATTCGTGCAATGGATGAAAGAACGCGACGTCCATCTTGTCCCGATCATCGACGCCGGCGTCAAAAAGCAGGACGGCTATTTCGCGTACGAGGAAGGCAAACAAAACGACTACTTCTGCAAGCTCGAAGACCATAAAACCGACTTCATCGGCGCCGTGTGGCCAGGCTATTCCGTGTTCCCGGACTTTTTGAACGACAAAGCCCGGCACTGGTTTGGCATGCAGTACGAAGCGCTCACCAAATACGGCATCGACGCGTTCTGGAACGACATGAACGAGCCCGCGCTGTTTTATTCCCAATACGGCATCGACAAACTCAACGGCCAGCTCGAGGAATTTTTAGCCAACGAAAAAGACGAAGTACCATACTTCAAGCTAGGCACCCAGGTCGAAAGCTTGAAAAACTCGATGGACGACTACCGCCGGTTTTACCACCACAAAGGCGACCAGTGGCTGCGCCACGACAAAGTGCACAACCTGTACGGCTACTTCATGACCCGCAGCGCCTCGGAAGCGTTTGAAACGCTGCGCCCCGACCAGCGCACGCTCATGTTCTCACGCTCCAGCTACATCGGCATGCACCGCTACGGCGGCATCTGGACCGGCGACAACAAGTCGTGGTGGTCGCACCTCGGTCTTATCGTCCACCAGCTGCCCGCCATCAACATGGCCGGCTTCCTGTACACCGGACCGGATCTGGGCGGCTTTGGCGCCGACACGACCCGCGACCTCGTCCTGCGGTTTTTGCAGATCGGCGTGTTCACGCCCCTCATGCGCAACCATTCCGCGCTCGGCACCCGCGAGCAGGAGCCATACCAGTTTGAACGGCCCGAAGATTTCCGGCATTTGATCGGTTTGCGCTATCGGCTCGTGCCATATCTTTACTCCGAATATTTGAAAGCGATCGAAAACGACACGCTCATGTTCAAAGCGCTCGCCTTCGAATACAAAGACGATCCGATCGCCAGCCAGATCGAAGACCAGCTGCTGCTCGGCGACGAAATCATGCTCGCGCCCGTCCTTACGCAAAACGCCACCGGACGCGCCGTGTATTTGCCGCAAGCCATGACGAAAGTCGTCTTCCACGCCGATGAAACGATCGAGCAAACCCCGATGGACGCCGGCTGGCATTTTGTCGACTATCCGCTCAATGAGCTCGTGTTCTTCATACGCCTAGGCAAAGCCGTACCGCTCGCCAAAGCGGCCCGCCGCGTCACGGATATCGACTGGAACGCGCTCGAATGGCTCGGGGACGGACGCGACTACACGCTGTACGACGACGATGGAACGACGAAAGAAGATACGTTAATCATAAAAAATTTGGAAAGACAAAAATAAAAACCCGGGAAGCGAAAATTCGCTTCCTTTTTGCTTGACAAAATACTTAATCAGCTTAATATTTAAGGTAATTAAGTAAAAATGAAAGGAGTTTTTATGGAAGAAAAACCCGTCAAAGCGACAATGATCGAACGGCTGTTTCGAACGTTCAATTTACTGAAGGAGAAAGTGGACAGTTCCGGGCAAATCCGCCCGCGCCAAATCGTCATCCTGCGCTACATTCACAAATGTCCCAATCATCGCACGACGATCTCGAACCTCGCCCGACACTACCAAATCACCGATGCCGCCGCGTCCCAGATGGTGACGTATTTTGAAAAAAAGGGGTGGGTGGAAAAAGTGCGCACCGAGTTCGACCGCCGCGTCGTGTACGTGAAAGTCAGCGACGGCTTCATGGCCGAAATGAAAGAAAAATTCACGCAAATGATGGAAGACGTCAACAACTACATGACGTATTTAGGTCCCAAGGACGCCCTCGCCCTTGAGCGCATCCTCGAAAAGACGATCCGCTATATGGAAGATGAAACGCCGGAGGAAGAAAACGTATGACCAAACTCATTCGCTATCTCAAGCCATTTGGCCTCTCGATCGTGCTCATTGTCGGCCTGCTGTTCGGGCAGGCGTGGGCCGAGCTCGAGCTGCCCGCCTACATGCAAAACATCGTCGATGTCGGCCTGCAAAACAACGGCATCGAAAGCGACGTGTATCCCGTCCTGTCCCAAAAGACGATGCAAGGCTACCTGCTGTTCGCCACGCCGGCCCAGGCCCGGCAAATCGAGGACGCGTACAAACTTGTGACGCCAAAGGACGCGACCGCCAGGCAAAAAGAGGACATCCCCGCGCTCAAAACCGAGCCGGTGTACATGCTCAATGAAGACATTTCTAAAACGGAGCGGGAACGGCTTATGGACACATGGCAAGTGCTCGAGCTTTGCGCGATGGCCGTCCACGAGTCGAAAACGCCGGTTGCCGTCAACGAGCAGACGCTCCCCGTCATCCAAAAACAAGCGAAACGGATCATGGACGAGCAAGGCGGCTCCTTGCTGGACAGCATGCAGGCCCAAATGCTCAAACGCGAGTACGAAACGCTTGGCGTTGATTTGGAGTCCATGCAACAAAACTACATCATCCATGGCGGCCTTGTCATGCTTGGCTTTACGCTTGTCAGCGCCGTGTGCGCCATCGCCGTCGGCTTTTTAACCGCCAGACTGGCGGCCGGCTTCTCGCGCCACGTGCGCAAGGACGTGTTTAAAAAAGTCACCGGCTTTTCCCAGCAGAACTTTCAGCATTTCTCGACATCGACACTGATTACCCGGACGACCAACGACGTCCAGCAAGTGCAGATGGCGCTCATGATGATTTTGCGCATCGTGCTGTACGCGCCCATCATCGGCATTGGCGCCCTTGTCCACGTCCTCGAATCCGAAGCCGATTTGACATGGATCATCGCGCTCACCATCGTCGTTCTGCTCTCGCTGGTTGGCACGCTGTTTTTGCTCGTCATGCCCAAGTTCAAGATCATGCAAAAGCTCACCGACGCCCTCAACCGCGTCGTGCAGGAGATCCTGGATGGCATGCCCGTCATCCGGGCGTTCAACCGCCAGGAAGTCGAGCAGGAAAAGTTTTCGACCCGCAACCGCGACATCACGAAGGTGTCGCTGTTCACGACCCGGACCATGTCGCTCATGATGCCGCTCATGATGTTCGTGCTCAACGGAACGACGTTGCTTATTTTGTGGTTTGGCGCCAAGCAAGTCGATCTTGGCCAGATCCAGATTGGAAGCATCATGGCGTTCATGCAGTACTCGATGCAAGTCATCATGGCGTTTTTGATGCTCACCGCCGTTTCCATCATGCTGCCGCGCGCCAACGTGTCCGCCCAGCGCATCAACGACGTGCTCGTCGCCCCCGACTATGTCGTGGAAACGAAATCGCCTAAGCCGTTTGACGAACACAAGCGCGGCGTCGTCCGGTTCGACCACGTGTCGTTCAAATACCCGGACGCTTCCGAATACGTGTTGCAGGACGTCGACTTTGAAACGAAGCCCGGCGAGATGACCGCGTTCATCGGCAGCACCGGCTCGGGCAAGTCGACGCTCATCAATCTTGTGCCGCGCTTTTACGACGTGACGCAAGGGGCGATTTACGTCGACGGGCAAAACATTCAGGACGTGTTGGCCAGCGATTTGCGTGAAAAGATCGGCTACGTGCCGCAAAAGGGCGTGCTGCTTTCCGGCACGATCGAGTCCAATTTGAAATACGCCAGCGAAACCGCCGGCGAGGACGTGATCGAACAGGCGCTCGATATTTCGCAGTCCACGTCCTTTGTCAGTGAGAAGCCCAAGGGGATCCATAGCGAGATCGCCCAGGGAGGCACGAACGTGTCGGGCGGCCAGCGGCAGCGGCTCTCGATTGCCAGGGCGATCGTCAAAAAGCCGGAAATCTACATTTTCGATGACTCGTTCAGCGCGCTCGACTACGAGACGGATGCCAGACTGCGCGAGGCGCTCATGAAAAAGGCGCGGGCCGACCAGAGCACGATTTTGGTCGTCGCCCAGCGCATCTCGACGATTTTGGACGCTGAGCAAATCATCGTGCTCGACGAGGGGAAAGTCGTGGGCAAAGGCACGCACGAGCAGCTGATGAAGACGTGCCGGGTGTATCAGGAAATCGCGCTTTCCCAGCTGTCGAAGGAGGAATTAGGGTATGCCGCATAAAAAACGAGTGCATGAGAAACCAAAAAACATGAAAAAGACGATGCGGCAGCTGCTTTCGTATATGGCGCCGTACAAATGGGGCTTTTTGATCGGTATCGTCTGCGCCGTGGCCTCGGTGGCGATCGCCGTCATCGGCCCGAAGATCACGGGTGATATCATTACCGAAATCGCCGACGGATTCATGAACAAGGTGCAGGGCATTGGCGGCATCGACTTTGACGCGATCCAAAAGACGTGCGCCATCTTGCTGGCCATTTACGCGTTTAGCGCGGGTATGGAATACGCGCAAAGCTTCATTATGGCGACGGTGTCGAACAAGATCGGGTATCGGCTGCGTCGTGAGATGAGCGAGAAAATCGACCGGCTGCCGTTTTCGTATTTCGACACTCATTCGCGCGGCGACGTCATTTCGCGCTTCACCAACGACATCGACACGATGGTGCAGTCGCTCAACCAGTCGCTGGCGTCGATGATTTCCAACGTCGTGCGCATCGTCGGGTATTTGTGGATGATGCTTTCGATTTCGTGGCAGATGACGCTGCTCGCGCTGCTCATCATCCCGCTTTCCTTGTTTGGCGTCGTGTTTTTGATGAAAAACTCGCAAAAGTACTTTTTGTCCCAGCAGACGTCGCTTGGCTTGCTCAACGGGCATATCGAGGAAATGTATGGCGCCCATGAAATCGTGACCGCGTTCAACGGCCAGCAAAAAAGCGTGGACCAGTTTGAAACGTACAACGACCAGCTGTACCGCAGCGCGTGGAAGTCACAGTTTTTATCGGGTCTGATGCAGCCGCTCACGATGATGGTCGGTAATCTGGGCTACGTGGGCGTCAGCATTTTGGGCGGCTATCTCGTTTTGCATCAGGTCATCGCGATTGGCGACATCCAGTCGTTTATCACGTACACGCGCAGCTTCACCCAGCCGATCAACCAGATCGCGCAGTCGATGAACATGCTCCAGTCGACGATGGCAGCGGCCGAGCGCGTCTTTGGCTTTTTGAACGAGGCCGAGGTGCTGCCCGACACGAGTGATCCGGTTCCGGTGTCCTTTGAAGGCAAGTCCCTCATCCAGGGACAGGTGGCGTTTGAGAACGTCCGGTTTGGCTATACGCCGGACAAGACGGTCATCCGCGACTTTTCGATGTTCGTCAAGCCGGGGCAGAAAATCGCGATTGTCGGACCGACAGGCGCGGGCAAGACGACGATCGTCAAGCTGCTCATGCGCTTTTACGAGCTCAACGGCGGCGCGATCTATATCGACGGCCACGACACGCGCACGTTTACGCGCAAGGACTTGCGTTCGCTAGTCGGCATGGTGCTCCAGGACGCGTGGCTGTTTGAGGGCACCATCCGCGACAATTTGAAGTTTGGCAATCCGGACGCGAGCGAGGCGCAAATGGTGAAGGCCGCGCAAATGGCGCATGTCGACCACTTTATCGAAACGCTCGACCACGGCTACGACACGGTGCTTGGCGAAGGCAGCTCGAACGTGTCGCAAGGACAGCGTCAGCTGCTGACGATCGCCCGGGCGTTTTTATCCGATCCGAAGATCCTCATTTTGGACGAGGCGACCAGCTCGGTGGACACGCGGACGGAAGTGCTCATTCAAAAGGGCATGGACGCCTTGATGGAGGGGCGGACGAGCTTTGTGATCGCGCATAGGCTGTCGACGATTCGCAACGCGGACGCCATCCTTGTCATGAACGAGGGCGACATTGTCGAGATTGGCAATCACGACGCTTTGATGAAGCGCGACGGCTTTTACACGAAGCTGTACAACGCGCAGTTCTCGAGCGAGGAGGAGTAACGTTTTGAAAAAGCGGGGTGAGATGAAGCATCCCGCTTTTTGGGTGGCACGACAATGGCAATCGCGCGATAAATTTCGTATAAAAGAAGGACAGGAACGAAAGGATGGAGCAAGATGAAAAGACAAGTGAAAAACAACGTGTACTGGATCGGGTACATCGACTGGGAGCTTAAGCATTTTCATGGCGATGACTACTCAGTCGAGCACGGATCAAGTCAAAACGCGTATTTGATCGAGGAGGAAAAGACGGTGCTGATCGACACGGTGTGGCTGCCGCACCGGTTTGAGTTCGTGGACAATCTGGAACAGGAAATCGACTTGCGAAACATCGACTATATCGTGGTTAACCATGGCGAGTGCGACCACTCGGGCGCGTTGAATACGCTGATGGAAAAAATTCCCGACACGCCGATCTACTGCACGGCCAACGCGGTGAAAAGTCTGGAAGGCCAGTACGGGAAAAAGGGATGGAACTTCCATGTCGTCAAGACGGGGGACACGCTGGATATCGGCAACGGAAAACAGCTGATTTTTGTCGAGATGCCGATGCTGCACTGGCCCGACTCGATGGCGACGTATATGACGGGCGACAACATTTTGTTTTCGAACGACGCGTTTGGCCAGCATTACGCGGTTGAGGAGCTGTTCAACGACAAGGCGGATGCGTGCGTTATGAACCGGGAGGCGATGAAGTACTTCGCGAATATCCTGAATCCGTACGCCCCGCTGCTGACGCGCAAGCTCAAGGAAATCGAGGCGCTGCGTTTGCCAATCGACATGATCGCCCCGAGCCATGGCGCGATTTGGCGAACGGAGCCGATGCAGATCGTGGAAAAATACGCAAAATGGGCCGACGCCTATCAGGAAAACCAGGTGACGATCGTGTACGACACGATGTGGAACGGTACCGAGAAGATCGCCCACGCCATCGCCAAAGAAGTGTCCAGCCAGTCGCCGGATACGGTGGTGAAAGTGTTCAACATTTCCAAAACCGATAAAAACGATATCATGACGGAAATCATGAAGTCGAAGGCGATCGCGGTTGGTTCGCCAACGGTTGGCAACGACATTTTGTCGAGCGTGTCGGGATGGCTCGCCTTTTTGAAGCAGCTGAAATTCAAAAAGAAAAAAGCGGGCGCGTTTGGCACGTGGGGCTGGAGCGGCGAGAGCGTGCCGCATTTGCAGCAGTATTTGAAAGACGCCGGTTTCGACGTCATCGAGGAAGGCGTGAAGGTGTACTGGGCGCCAAAAGAAGAGGATTGGGAAGCCATTCCCGGCTTTGTGCAGTCTTTGTTGCAGTGAAAACAGCGAATATGGATCCTATAACGAGTGGAAGGTATCAAATCTTTCCGCTTTTTTGTGAAACAGAAAAATCTTTTTTTGTTTGTGTTTTAGGGGGAAATTGTTATAATCGGAATGAAATATTTCAACCCCGTCTTTCGACGGGTCATCCCAAAACGATCTTTCCATGGAAATCCTAAATAGAAAGGAAT
>NZ_CAXHOA010000028.1:0-17604 GCF_964018005.1 uncultured Dubosiella sp. | reverse complement strand
GCTTTGGCGCGTTCATGCAAATCCAAATCGAATACACTTTCTGCAAGTCCCCGTAGTGGTCGTTGGTGAACTCCACTCCATGCTGGCTCGACGTTTGCCTCGCCAGATGATACACCATCCTCGATACGAGCGGATATTGGGGATTCTCCTTGTTTTGCGCCTCCACGTTGATTAACAAAAGCAGCCGGCCTTTCCCTTTGGGAAGCAGGGCCCGAAAGAAGATGTCGTAGCGAATCGTTCCTTCGTGTAGATCCGTATCCTCGGTATTGCCTCCCTGGATGCGCGATCCTTGCACCGGCACCGAGGACACTTCCGGCGTCCCTTCGATATACTTGTTCATAATGTCGTCAATCGTTTCTTCCCGGTATTCGGGAACGCATTCCTTCAAAATCCAGGCGAGGACGATTTTTTCGGACAACAGCCGTTTGCACGCCGCGTCGTATTGGGACTGCATCGACGTGTCGTGCAAAGCTTGCGCCAAAGACGTGTCTTTGTGCTTACATTGTAGCACAGCATCGGGAGAAGAATCGCGTTTTTGCGATGGTCCAAACGGATACGCCATTTTTTGCTTCTCCTTTCTCGTTTTCAAATCTTGTTGTTTGTGGCATCGTTTTTCCCTCCTTCCCAATGAACGAAGTTATAAATTAGTAAATCCTTCATACCTTTATATACGACAAAACGAGGGAAAACCGGACATTATTTCTGAAAAAAGTTCAAAAGTTAAAAAAAAGGCTGGATACGCTATTTCTTCCCGCTTTCCGGCTTCATTTTTTTTGTATTTCGAATGTGGATCAACCGCATCACGTCCTCATATACCGCGTCCCTGGACTCGATATCCACCATCAGCCACCGCTGCCCGTTTCCTTCCCGGGTTTGTGTGTACAACGTTTGAATCCGGGGCGTCATGTTCGGCAGCAACCGCTCCACGCGTTCCTTTTCCTTTTTTCCAATGACGGCAAGCACCGTGAAATACCCGTTTCGCGGATACACCGTACAGAGCGTTTTCCCCGCCCGGATGAATTTCAAGTTCCAGCCAGGCTCCCAGCTACACGCGCTATATCGCATCGACTCCTTGCATCCATACGTTTTCGCAAGCTCGCCGCAAAAAGTTTGAAATACAGGATTGTTGATCCATCGCCCAAACGCCTCCAGCGTCGGGCATTCGTTTCGATTTTGTCGATCCATTCCCTTTCCTCCTTCCAAAAAGAGCGACGGTCGCCCGTCACTCTTCCTCTCGTTTTTTTGATGCTCTCTATGCGGCTTTTTTCTGGGCTTCGGAAATCCAGTTCAGCAGCTGTGGTTCCGGCATGTAACCCGACATCGCGGTAATCGCTTTGCCATCCTGGAAATAAATCAGCGTAGGCACGCTCATGACTTTGAACGCGGACGCGATTTCCGGGAATTTGTCGATATCGCATTTTACGATTCGAACCTGGCCTTCGAGTTTTTTGGACACTTCCTCCAAAACCGGTGTCAGCATTTTGCAAGGGCCGCACCACTCGGCGTAGAAGTCCATCACGACTTTTCCAGAGCCGACGTATTCTTTAAATTCATCTATACTTTCAACATATTTAACCATTTTCATACACCTCCGTTTGTATGTTTCATCCATCCTCATACTATACTGAAATCCTGGAAGATACTATCCATTCGCCCGTTCTTTCTACAGCTTTTCGCCATAGGAATACAAATCGGTACAGTACGAGCCATCAAAACAAGCCGTGCACAATCCAACACCGCCCGCCGCCGCTTTCAAGTCGTCAATCGACATAAAACGCAGCGAATCGGCTTCGATGGCCTCGCAAATCGCGGCCTCGTCCATCCGGGCGCCAATCAGCTCTTCCTTCGTGCTCGTGTCCACGCCGTAAAAACAAGGACTCGTGATGACCGGCGAGGCGATCCGCACATGGACTTCGCGCGCGCCCGCGTCCTTCAACAGCCGGACAATTCGCCGGGACGTCGTTCCGCGAACAATCGAGTCATCAATCATGACGACGGACTTTCCCGCCACGATTGGCCCGATCGCCGACAGCTTCATCCGTACGCCCCGATCGCGCAGCGCCTGCGTGGGCTGAATGAACGTCCGCCCTACGAACCGGTTTTTCACAAGACCGGTTTCAAACGGGATCCCCGACGCTTCCGCGTACCCGATTGCCGCCGACAACGAGGAATCCGGCACGCCAATAACAATGTCCGCCTCGACGTCGTCGCGCAACGCCAGCAGCCGGCCGGTCTCTTTGCGGAACCGGTGGACATTCAAATTCTCGATCACGCTATCCGGCCGCGCGAAATAAATGTATTCCATCGCGCACAAATGCGTTTCGCCAGCCGGCTCGTAGTCGAACCGGCGGACGATTCCATCCTTGAACTCCACCAGCTCGCCGGGCTTGACATCGGTATGCGTGTACAAGCCAAGCACCTCGAAGGCGCACGTTTCCGAGCCAATCACATAGCCATCCTGCATTTTCGCGTACGACAGCGGCCGCAGCCCTTTCTGGTCGCGAATGGCGTAAATCGCGTCCTCGCACAACACGAGAATCGAAAACGCGCCAACCAGCTTGCGCGCCGTCTTCATCACACGCTCGCGCATCGTCCCTTGCTCCTTCTGGATCATGTGCAGCACGATTTCGCTGTCGCTTGTCCCCTGAAAAATGCAGCCAGCCTCCTCCAGTTCGATTCGCAGCTCTTTTTCATTGACGATCTGCCCGTTGTGGACGATGGCTACGTCATGGACGCGGCCTCTGGCCACGATGGGCTGGATGTTGGCGTTTTCCTGTCCGCCCGCCGTGCTGTAGCGCACATGGCCGACCGCCACCTTCCCGGGCATTTGCTCGAGTTTTTCGCGGGTGAACACGTCGATTGTCAAGCCTTTGCCTTTGCGCACCTGGATCTTCGCTCCCTCGCCGACCGCGATACCGCTCGCTTCCTGCCCCCGATGCTGCAACGTATGCAGCCCGTAATACGTGATCGCGGCCGCGTTTTGGATATGGTAAGCGCCAAAGACGCCACACTCTTCATGGATTTCATCAAACATGGATCAAACTCTCTCCTTTTCCGTTTCCCATTATAGCACTACACGTTCTTTTTCGTGACGATTTCCCGCAGTTCGATGGCGTAAAAGCCAAGATGCGGGTCGTTCAGAATGTTGTCAAAGCCGATCTGTCCGGCATCGAAGCCGCAATGGGACAGCAGCGCGAACAGCGCTTTTTCCTTTTGCCGGCCCGTCACCTCGCGCACCGTGCCTTGCGCGCGCAAGCTCTCGAAGCAAGGCGCGTAGTGGTCGACGTCGATTTTATACCCGCTCAAATGGTCGATCAGCACGGAAACGTCGGGCGTCTGCCGGTACACCTCGTACTTGCGGCCCCGCTTTTCGGCGCAAAAATACAAAACGACTTCCTCTGGATTCATCGCGAAGCCATACGAAACCGGCTGAATGAAAAACCCTTTCTCGTCGTGCAGCCCCATATGCAAAATCGACCCGCGCGCCAGCTGCGACTCGATTTGCTGCCGCTTACTCGGACTTCGGCTGAACATTCGCCTTCTCCCGCGCGATTTCGGCTTGTTTGCGCTGCTCGGCCTCCCGGAAGTAAATCCGGGCGATTTTGTAGGCGCTGGCCATAATCGGAATGCCCAGGAACATGCCCGCGACTCCGGCCAGCGATCCGCCAACCACGACTGTAATCATAACGTAAATACCCGGCAGGCCCACCGAACGACCGACGACTCTTGGATAAATCACATTGCTTTCGAACTGCTGTAAAATGCACAAGTAAATAAGGAAGACGACCGACAGCCATGGATTGACGGTAAACACCATGAACATACCAATCGCGCCGCCAATGTAGGCGCCAATCATCGGAATGATATTGATAACGCCGACAAGCGTTCCAATCATCAGCGGATATGGCAGCCGCAAAATTGCCATGCCAAGCGCGCACGTCGACCCCAGAATCAGCGCTTCCAGACATTGTCCGCAAATGAACGAGCTAAACGAGCTGTAAATGATATTGAGCGCCTCCGTGATGCGCGCCGTCGTTTCCGGCTTGAACCACAATTTCGTCGCCCGATGATACAAATTCACGAACCGCTGCTTATCCAGCAAGACGTAAATCGCGAAAATGATGATAATGATCGCGTTGACGATACTGCTGACCACCGTGCCCACGACGTTGACCGCGTTGCCCAGCACACCGGAAACACCCGATCCCAAAAAGGACATCATTTTGTCGGTAATCTCGTTCCAGTTCAAATTGAGCGATTCAATGCTCGCGACGATTTCCGGATTGTTTTTAAAGAGATGGGTAAAAAACTCTTCCGCCTGCTCATAGTACTTTGGCAGCACTTTGGCCATGACTTCCCCGGCGTCGATCAGCGACGGCACGACAAGCCATACTAAACCGGCCAGCACCGCGAGCACGATCACGATCGAAACGAGCAGCGAAATGCTTCGCTTGCCTTTCTGGATCCATTTCGATTTGGAACGGCCCAGCTGTTCCTCCAGCGGCCGCATGATTAAATTGATCACGAACGCGAGCATGGCGCCGAAAACCAGACTCGAGATCGCCCCCCAGCACATTTGCACGAACGCAATCACATGGGAGAGGTTAAGAACGAAAACCACAAGCAGCGTCACCACGACGAGCAGTTTCCAATTTATTTTTTCAGAACGCATATGTTTTCTCCTTTTTTTCATTATATAAAAAGAAACTAAAAAACCGATATCGGGATGCTTAAAAGGCTCCCCACGGAGAGCCTTTGTTTGTTTCTTTCGCTTTTTTTAAAACAAGCCTACGATTCGGCCGTTCTCGTCGATGTCCATATCCAGCGCGCTTGGGTGTTTCGGCAGTCCCGGCATCGTCAGCACGTTGCCGGTGAGCGCCACGATAAAGCCCGCGCCCAGCGACGGCCGCAGCTCGCGCACCGTAATCGTGAAATCCGTCGGCCGGCCCATGACTTTGCCGTCGTCCGACAACGACATTTGCGTCTTCGCCATGCAAATCGGCAGCTTGTCCCATCCTTCCGCGGTAAACAAGCGGATCTGCTCCTGGGCCTCTTCCGTAAATTCCACACCCTTGGCGCCATATACCTTGCGGGCGATTTTTTCGATTTTCTCTTCAATCGAGTCGTCCAAATCGTACAGCGGGGCGTAGTGGTTTTCCTGCTCGCACAGCTCGACGACTTTTTGTCCGAGATCGAGCGCGCCTTCGCCGCCTTTGGCCCAAACCTGACTCAAGGAAAGCGGATGGCCGTTTTCCGCGCACCACGCTTTCAAGGCGTCGACTTCCGCCTCGGTGTCGGTCGCGAACTCGTTAATCGCCACGATGTAAGGAACGCCAAACTGCTGGATCGTGTCGATGTGCTTCGCCAGGTTTTCGCATCCCTTTCGCATCGCGTCCACGTTTTCCTCTTTCAAATCCTCGAACGCCACGCCGCCGTGCTGCTTGAGCGCGCGAATCGTCGCCACGATCACGACCGCGTCCGGATGCAGGCCGGCCAGCCGGCATTTGATATCCAGAAATTTTTCCGCGCCCAGATCCGCGCCAAATCCCGCTTCCGTCACGACGTAGTCCGCCAAACGCAGGGCGGTTTTCGTCGCGATAACCGAGTTGCAGCCGTGGGCGATGTTCGCGAACGGTCCGCCATGGATCAAAACCGGATTGTGCTCGAGTGTCTGGACAAGGTTTGGCAGGATCGCGTCTTTCATGACCATCGCCATCGCCCCTTCGATGCCTAGATCGCGCACATACACCGGTTTTCCGTCCATCGTGTATGCCACGAGCATGCTCGCGAACCGCTCTTTGAGATCCATCAAATCCTCGGCCAGGCAAAGCGCCGCCATGATTTCGCTCGCTACCGTGATGTTGAAGCCATCCTCGCGCTTAATGCCGTTCACTTTGGCGCCCCGGCCGATATCGACGCGGCGCAATTCCCGGTCGTTCATGTCCAGGCAGCGCTTGAACGTGATGCGTTCCGGGTCGATATTCAACGCGTTGCCCTGATAAATGTGATTGTCGACTATCGCCGAAACGAGGTTGTTGCATGTCGTGATGGCGTGCATGTCGCCAGTAAAATGCAAGTTGATGTCTTCCATTGGCACGACCTGCGCGTATCCTCCGCCAGCCGCGCCGCCTTTTAAACCGAACACCGGGCCAAGGCTTGGCTCGCGAAGCGCCATCATCGTCTTTTTTCCGAGCCGGTTCAGCCCGTCGCCAAGTCCGACCGTCGTCGTCGACTTTCCTTCGCCCGCCTTGGTTGGATTGATCGCCGTCACCAAAATCAGCTTGCCCTCTTTTTCGTTTTCCAGACTTTTCACAAAGTCGAACGAAAGTTTCGCCTTATACCGTCCATATGGCTCGAGCGCCTCTTCGGGAATCCCCGCTTTCGCGCCGACTTTGCCAATCGGCTCCATTACGCATTCCTGCGCGATTTCAAGATCTGTTTTCGCCATCGTTACATGTCCTTTCTTCCAATGTCGCTGCGGTAAAACAGCGCGTCGCTTTTCACTTTCGCCACGTTTGCGTACGTTTTTTCATACGCGCTCTCCAGGTCGTCGGCCAGCGACACGAGCATCAGCACGCGGCCGCCATCCGTCAGCAGGGTGCCGTCTTCCTCTTTCGTGCCCATGTGGTAGACGATGCCTTCGACTTCGTCCAGACCCTCGATGCGGACGCCTTTCGTCGACGAAGCCGGGTAGTTCGTGCTCGCCAGCACGACGCCGTGGCTGACCTGGCTGCTCCATTGCAGCGCCGGCTTCTCGCCGCGCAAAACGGACTGGATCGCCGCCAGGAAGTCGCTTTCCAGTCTGGAAAGAATGACTTCCGCTTCCGGATCGCCGAAGCGGGCGTTGAACTCGATCGTCTTGATGCCCTCGTTTGTCAGCATGAGCCCGCCATACAGGAAGCCCGTGAACGGCACGCCTTCCTCGACGAGCGCTTTGGCCATCGGTTCCATGACTTGCGTCATCGTCTGCTCCACGATGTCCGGTGTGATGCGCTTGACCGGCGAGTACGAGCCCATGCCGCCTGTGTTGGGTCCTTCGTCGTTGTCGTAGGCGCGTTTGTGATCCTGCGCGATTTCCAGCGGCACGACCAGATCGTTGTGCACGAGCGCGATCAGCGAGTATTCGAAGCCTTCCAAATATTGTTCGATGACGACTTTGTTGTCGGGAATCGCGAACGCGATCTCCAGCGCCTCCCTGGCGTCTTCCAGACGCATCGCTACCGTCACACCTTTGCCCGCTTTCAAGCCGTCTTCCTTGACAACGATCGGCGCGCCTTGTTCCTGGACATATCGCCACGCGTCGTCGAAGTTGTCAAATGTCGCGTACGCCGCGGTCGGAATGTCGTATTTCTTCATGATTTCCTTGGCGAAATCCTTGCTCGACTCCACCTGGGTGGCCGCCTGGCTCGGTCCGAAAACCGTCAGTCCCTCGGCTTCGAAGGCGTCCGCGATGCCAAGCGCCAGCGTCGCTTCCGGTCCGACAATCGTCAAGTCGATTGCGTGGTCTTTCGCGAATTGGACAAGGCCTTCGATATCATTGTCCGCGACGGGCACGCAGGTGCCCAGTTTCGCCATGCCCGGATTGCCCGGCGCCATGTACAGCGTTTCGCATTGGGGGGATAAGCTTGCGGCGCGCGCCAATGCGTGTTCGCGGCCGCCTTTGCCAACAACAAGTACGTTCATGTGTGCATCCTTTCTTTAAACTTTTTTGAACTGTTCGACGTCAAGCACGAAAATCGTCGCTCCGCCGACTTGAACTTCCATCGGCAGATTCATATACCGTCCCATATCATACCCGGCCGCGGTCGGCACCAGCTCGGTCCGCTTGCGGGAACTTTCCTCGATCAGTCCCATCGCTTCTTCGACTTGCTCGTCTTCGCAGCCAATCATCAGTGTGGTGTTTCCTGCGCGTAAAAATCCGCCCGTGGTCGCCAGCTTCGTGACCTGGAAGCCGTTTTTGTTGAGCAGGTGATTCGCTGTCGAACTGTCTTCATTCGATAAAATCGCCAATATGAGTTTCATGATCATCCTCTTTTCTTTCCTTTTTAGTATAGCAAAGATTCATCGCGCAGAAACAAAAAAATATTTTTCAAAACCGCGTTTCTCATTCCCCCTTTTTGCGAAACTCATGTATAATTGATATTAAACATTACTAATAAAGGAATAGAAAGTTATGCCGGTAAAAAGAAGAAAAAGAAAAAGACGCAAGCTGCGCCTCGGACGCGTACTGGTCGTGCTGGCGATTCCGCTGTTGGCGGTCTTGGGAATTTACGTTTTGTATTTGACGTTCAATCCAATCCAGCTCCGATCCAGAGACGTGGTCGTGGAGTACAAAGAAAAATACGATCCAAAATCAAACATCAAATTCGTGTTTCGCGGCGATCCGGAACAAGTCCAGATCAAAGGAAACATCGACACCAACAAAAAAGGCGAATACCCGATCACGTATGCGTACAACGGACGAACCGCCGACGCGCTGATCAACGTCAAGGACACGAAAGCGCCCGAGCTGGCTCTCGAGGATGTCCATGTCGACATGACGACCGAGTTCGATCCCGCGACGCTTGTGAAAAGCGCCAAGGACGCCGGAAAGATCCAGTACGCCTATAAGTACGACAAAGAGTCGATCGACGTGCGCGGCAAACACGAAGTCGAAGTCGTCGCGACCGACGAGGACGGCAACGAAACGCGCAAAACCGCGATGCTCATTCGCGAGGAAGACACGAAAGCGCCGACCTTGAAAGACAAAAAAGCGAAAATCACGATCCGGCAGGGACAGAGCGTGACGCCGGAAATGATTCAGGTCAAAGACGAGTTCGATCCAAATCCTGTCGTCACGATTTCCGAATCGTCCTACGATTCCACCGAGCCTGGCTCGTCCACGGTCGAGTTTACCGTGGAGGACCGCTCGGGCAATCGCGCGACGTACACGCAAAAGCTCGAAATCGAGGAGGATCCGGCGTATGGTAAAAAAGTCGTGTATTTGACATTCGACGACGGACCGAGCGCGAACACGGGCGAAATCCTCAAAATGCTCGACAAGTACAACGCGAAGGCGACGTTCTTTGTCACGGGCACGCATCCGGAATACAACAAATTCATCAAGCAGGCCGACAAGGCGGGCCATACGATTGGTCTGCATACGTTTTCCCACGACTACGCCGATTTGTACAGCAGCAAGGAGGCGTACTTCGACGACTTGAAAAAAGTGTCGGACATGGTCGAGGACGTGACGGGCAAAAAATCCATGGTTATCCGCTTTCCTGGCGGTTCGAGCAACATGATCTCCGCCCAGTACACGCCGGAAATCATGACCGAGCTGACAAAGGAAGTGCGCGACAAAGGCTACCAGTACTTTGACTGGAACGTGGATTCGACCGACGCGAGCGGCAACAACGTCCCGGTTTCGCAAATCGTCGCCAACGCGACCGCCAGCGACGAGCAGTACATCAACATCCTGATGCACGATACCGACGCCAAAGACACGACGGTGGAGGCTCTGGAGCAAATCATCAAGCACTATAAAGACGAAGGCTATGTGTTCCTTGGTCTGGATACCTCGTCCTATCCGGCGCACCACCAGGTCGTGAACTAGCGTCTGTTCCAAGCGATATCCGATACGGGTGTCGCTTTTTTCGCGCGCAAAAAAAAGACCGTCCGCACGGTCTTTCTCATTGGACTGGTCTGGCCTATTCTTCGCAAAGGGTTCGATAGTATTCCAGCAGCGCGCAAAGAAGCTTGACGCTGTCGTCCACTTGTTTTTCGGTCATCTCCACGATGTGTTCGTAGTTTTCCATCAAAATGTTTCTTGGCAAATTATACTTTTCCACCAAATAGTCGATCCACTGGTTTTTATCCGCCACCTGCTGCGAGCTGATGACTCCTTCGGATACGATGACGCCTTTCGCGTCTGGAAACTCGACCGGAACCGACCATTTTACGAGTCCGGCATGGCAGGAATACATTTGAATCTCGTTTTTGCTCAGCGCATTCGTATAATTTTCAAGCGTGCACGCGTCGCAATGATTGAGAGCTTTCGAACTCAGTTTCAGCGTCTTGCAAAAAAAGTTTTTCTCCTTCGCGCTGTCGACTTCGTCGACGCCCTGCACAAAATAGGATCTCAATCCGGTGATTTCATAATAGAAGTCCATCGCGTATTGAATCGCAGTCAATGAATCCATAATCCTGATCCTCCCCATCTCTATACAGTATCATTTAATCACAAACTGTAAGCGCATTCAAATTATTTTTCCTTTACTTTCCTAAATACCTGCTGTGCGACGAGCGCGCCTTCGCCCACCGCCGTCACGACTTGACGAAGCTCTTTGTCCACGACGTCGCCCGCGGCGAACAAGCCGTCGACTTTTGTTTCCATCGCCCGGTCCACCAAAACGTAGCCATGCTCGTTGCACACGCCCAGATCCCGCACGCTGCCGCTGAGCGGATCCGAACCGACATACGGGAAAATCCCCGCGCAAGGAATCGTCTGCTGCTCGCCCGTCTTGACGTTTTGCAGCACGATGCCCGTCACTTTGCCATCGGACAGCACTTGAACCGGAATGTGCTCGCGGATGATTTCGATTTTATCATTCGCCTCGACTTCGCGCTGGAATTTTTCCTCGGCCCGGAACTGGTCGCGGCGAATGACGATGTACAGCTTGCGGACGAACTGCGTCAAAAAGACGGATTCCTCCAGCGCCGAGTTGCCGCCACCAATGACGACGACGTCCTTGTCTCTGAAAAACGCGCCGTCGCATACCGCGCAAAACGAAACGCCTTTTCCGACGTTTTCCTGTTCGCCCGGAATGTTGAGCATGCGCTCTTTGGTTCCTGTCGCCAGCAGCACGCAGTCCGCCTCGACACGCGAGCCATCCGCCATGTGGATCGTTTTGTCCTCGTCCACCTTGACGACGTCTCCCGCTTTGTATTCCGCGCCAAAACCAAGCGCCTGGTCGAACATGACCATCGCCAGTTCCGCGCCGCCCATTTCCTTAATGCCCGGATAGTTTTCAATATGATAGGTTTTCAGCAGTTTTCCGCCCGGTGCCCCGTTTTCGATCAGGCACGTTTTCAGGCCGCTGCGTGAAGCGTATAACGAAGCCGCCATACCCGCCGGTCCGGCGCCGATGATAGCCAAATCATAACGTTCGCTCATTGTGTGTCCCTCGTTTCTATTTGTTTTTGTTTTCCTTGAGTTCTTCATCGCGGTTGTGCGCGATTTCCGCCAGCACCCGCTCCTCGAATTCCTTCGCGGAGTCGGTTCCCTGGATCAGCAGCAAATAATTCGTGATCGCCGTTTCGATAATGGTCGACATCGGCCGGCCCGCGCTGACCGGGATCCGCATTTTCAAAATTCGAATGCCCAGGATTTCCGAATACTCTTTTTCCTCGATGCCGACGCGGTCGTAATCCGACGTGTTCCGAAACGGCTCCAGCACGATTTCCAAGTCGATGTTTGTCTGGTGGGTAATCGAAGCCACCCCGTACATTTTCTCGACGTCGATGATCCCGACGCCGCGCAGCTCCATAAAGCCCTCGATCATTGGTGTCGGCCGGCCGATCAGCTGGTTGTGGATTCGATAGCAGTCCACCCGGTCGTCCGCGACAAGCTGGTGGCCGCGCTGGATCAGCTCCAGCACGATTTCCGATTTTCCGGTTCCGGACTTGCCTGTGATCAGCACGCCGACACCATACACCCGCACGAGCTCGCCATGCAAAATGACGCTTTTCGCCAGCTTTTCGTCCAGGTAGTTCGTGACGTTGACGATCACGTGGGACGTCTTGTTTTCGGACATGCAAATCGGAAAGTTTTTCCTCTCCGCGATTTCTTTAAGAATCGACGGACACGGGTTGTGGTTCGTAATGACGATGGCTGGCGTCTTCGGCCCGGTTAAATACTCGAATGCGCGTCGCTGGGAGATCTCGTCCATTTCCGACTGGATATAGCCGATCTCCTTGTCGCCGAGGACAACGAGCCGTTTGACTTGCGTGCCCGGAAAATATCCGGCCAGCTCCAGCCCCGGACGGTTCGTATCCGCCAGCGTTACCGGCCGCTGGAGTGCCTGCGCGTTTCCGCAGACGACTTCCCACATAAATTTTTCGACGATGTCCTTCACGGTGACCCGACTCATGCGCTCACTTCCTTTCGAGTATCGGTTTCAAATAGTTTCCTGTATAGCTTTCCGCCACCTCGACGATTTGTTCCGGGGTGCCGGTCGCGATGACTTGTCCGCCTTCGACGCCGCCTTCCGGTCCGATATCAATGATGTGGTCGGCGCATTTGATGACGTCGAGATTGTGCTCAATCACAACAACTGTATCTCCATTATCCACTAGTCTTTGAAGAACCTCAATCAATTTTTTCACATCATTCGTATGAAGTCCAGTGGTCGGCTCGTCGAGGACGAACATCGTCTTTCCGGTTGCCTTCTTTTGCAGCTCCGAAGCCAGCTTGACCCGCTGCGCCTCGCCACCCGACAAAGTCGTCGCGCTTTGACCAAGCTTGATATACGACAAGCCGACGTCTTTGAGCGTTTGCAGCTTGTGCTTGATTTTCGAAACGTTCGAGAAAAAATCCACCGCTTCCTCAACCGTCATTTCCAGCACGTCCGCGATCGTTTTGTCCTTGTATTTGACTTGCAGCGTTTCCTCGTTGTAGCGCCGGCCATGACACACGTCGCATGGCACGTACACGTCGGGCAAAAAATGCATCGAAATCTTCTTGATGCCATCGCCCTGGCACGCTTCGCATCGGCCGCCTTTGACGTTGAACGAGAAGCGCCCCTTGTCGTATCCCAATAGCTTCGCCTCCCGGGTTTGCGCGAACAAATCCCGGATGTCGTCAAACACGCCGGTATACGTCGCCGGATTGGATCGAGGCGTCCTGCCAATCGGATCCTGCCCGATTTCGACAAGCTTGTCAATGTTCTCCATGCCTTTGATTTCCTTGCACTCGCCCGGCTTGATGCGCATGCGTCCAAGGGCGTGCTGCAAGCCATGCGTCAGCACTTCCGTCACGAGCGATGATTTGCCCGAGCCCGAAACGCCGGTGACGGCGACCATCATGCCCAGCGGAAAATCCACGGTCACGTTTTTTAAATTGTTTTGCGTCGCCTTCACGACGCGGATCTTTTTGCCGTTGCCTTTGCGGCGAACGTCCGGCACGTCGATTTTCTTCTTTCCGCTCAAATACTGGCCGGTCAGCGAATTCGGATCGTTCATCACTTCTTCCGGCGTTCCCGCCGCTACGATTTCGCCGCCATGGACACCGGCTCCCGGTCCGACGTCGACAATATAGTCGCTGGCGCGCATCGTGTCCTCGTCGTGTTCGACGACAATGAGCGTGTTGCCAAGATCGCGCATTTCCTTCAGCGTCGCGATGAGGCGGTCGTTGTCCCGTTGATGCAGACCGATGCTCGGCTCGTCGAGAACGTACATGACGCCGGTGAGCTTGGAGCCGATCTGGGTCGCCAGCCGGATGCGCTGAAGCTCGCCGCCCGACAACGTACCCGAAAGCCGGTCCAGCGTCAAATACGACAAGCCGACATTGTTC
Source organism: uncultured Dubosiella sp. (assembly GCF_964018005.1). Classification (NCBI taxonomy): domain Bacteria; kingdom Bacillati; phylum Bacillota; class Erysipelotrichia; order Erysipelotrichales; family Erysipelotrichaceae; genus Dubosiella; species uncultured Dubosiella sp. The sequence goes on along the minus strand of NZ_CAXHOA010000028.1, from coordinate 4,052 downwards.
AAAAATTCGAGCCGCGACGTGATTTCCTTCGTAATCAAAGATGAGATCTTGCGCTCCGTGGGCGCCAGCTCGATCGTGTTCATGAAGGCGAGCGCCTCCTTGACGCTCATTTGCGTCCACTCGTAAATGTTTTTGCCGCCAATGCGCACCGCGAGCACTTTTTCATTCAAGCGGGCGCCGTGGCACGTCTCGCAAACCGTTTCCCCGATAAACGAGCCGTACCATTCCCGGTTCCACGCGGAGTTCGTTTCCAAAAAGCGGCGTTCGATCATCGGGACGACGCCTTCGATGAAGTCCTCTTTCTGGCTTGTCATGCCGGAGCGTGAATTCAACGTGAACGCGATTTTGCGGTCCGATCCGTACAACACGTAGTTCAGCTTCTTTTTCGGGATCTTGTTGATGGGGGCTTCCATGTCGATGTCGTAAAAGTCGATTAACGCCTTCATACGCTGCCATTCCAAATTTTCTGTATTGACGATGTTTTTATAGTAGACGATCCCGCCCTGTGCGATCGACTTTGTGCGATCCGGAATGAGCAAATCCAAGTCCACTTTTTGCTCAATGCCCAGGCCTTTGCACGTTGGGCAGGCTCCTAGCGGGGCGTTGAACGAAAACAGCTTTGGTTCCAGCTTCGGCACGGTAAAGCCGCAAATTTTGCAGGCGTAGTTGCTTGACAATAAAATTTCCTCTTCGCCGGCCAGCACGTCAACCATTCCCTCCGCCAGGCCGACAGCCGTTTCGATCGAATCGTAAAAACGGGAGCGGTTGTCGCCTTTCACGATTCGGTCAATGACGATGTCGATGTCGTGCTTTTTGTTTTTTTCCAGCGCGTCCAGCTCTTCAAGCAAAACGATTTCGCCATCGACGCGGGCCCGGATGTATCCTTCTTTGATCATCTTGTCGAACAAGTCCTTGAATGTGCCTTTTTTGCCGCGCACCATCGGGGCCATGACAGTGCAGCGGGTTCTATCCGGCAGCTCCATCATTTGATCGACCATTTCCGTGACTGTCGATCCAGTGATGGGCTCTCCGTGTTCCGGACAGTACGGCACGCCGATCCGGGCGTATAAAAGCCGCAAATAATCGTAAATTTCCGTAACGGTTCCGACGGTGGAACGCGGATTGTTGGATGTCGTCTTCTGGTCGATAGCGATTGCGGGCGAAAGGCCGTCGATTTGATCGACATCGGGTTTTTCGCTATTGCCTAAAAACTGGCGCGCGTACGCGGAGAGCGATTCCATATAACGGCGCTGTCCTTCGGCGTAGATCGTATCGAAAGCCAGTGAGGTTTTTCCCGAACCGGACACACCGGTCATGATCACAAGCTGATCACGCGGGATTTTCAAGTCGATGTTTTTTAAGTTGTTTTCTCTAGCTCCTTTTATTGTTATAAATTTATCCATATGATCTCCTAAATCCATTTTTTCTGTATCCTTATTTATTATACTTGATTTTAACCGGAATACAACGGTACGTCGCTGGCTACATCTTATTCCTTGCCGGCGTAAAAGAACAGTTATCCGCCAAAAACAAGCACAAAAAAACCTCGCCAGCGGCAAGGTGGTCGTTCGATCTCTCAAAACCAGAAACACGCCTTCTTTCTCTTTCCACAACCCCTTGGTCTTGGCAAGTCATGGGCTCTGATCAAGTCCTCGGCCGATTAGTACCGGTCAACTCCACGCATCACTGCGCTTCCATACCCGGCCTATCTACCTCATCGTCTTTGAGGGGCCTTACTTCTTCTCAGAATGGGAGATCTCATCTTGGGGTGGGCTTCGTGCTTAGATGCTTTCAGCGCTTATCCCTTCCCTGCTTCGCTACCCGGCTTTACCACTGGCGTGATAACCGATCCACAAGCGGCAGGTCCATCCCGGTCCTCTCGTACTAAGGACAGCTCCCCTCAGATCTCCTTCGCCCACAACAGATAGGGACCGAACTGTCTCACGACGTTCTGAACCCAGCTCGCGTACCGCTTTAATGGGCGGACAGCCCAACCCTTGGAACCGAATCCAGCTCCAGGATGCGATGAGCCGACATCGAGGTGCCAAACCTCGCCGTCGATGTGAACTCTTGGGCGAGATCAGCCTGTTATCCCCAGGGTAGCTTTTATCCGTTGAGCGACGGCCCTTCCATTCGGCACCGCCGGATCACTAATCCCGACTTTCGTCCCTGTTCCAGTTGTCTCTGTCGCAGTCAGGCACGCTTCTGCATTTGCACTCTTCAGTTGGTTCCCATCCAACCTGAGCGTACCTTTGGGCGCCTCCGTTACTCTTTGGGAGGCGACCGCCCCAGTCAAACTGCCCGCCTGGCACTCTCCCCGATCCTGTTCCAGGACCCAGGTTAGGGCTCCAAACGCTCAAGGGTGGTATCCCAACATCGACTCAAGACGCACTGGCGTGCTCCTCTCTTCGTCTCCCACCTATCCTGTACATGTTCGTTCAGAACCCAATGCCAAGCTGCAGTAAAGCTCCATGGGGTCTTTCCGTCTAGTTGCGGGTAACCTGCATTTTCACAGGTACTAAGATTTCACCGAGTCTGCTGCCGAGACAGCGCCCAAATCGTTACACCTTTCGTGCGGGTCAGAACTTACCTGACAAGGAATTTCGCTACCTTAGGACCGTTATAGTTACGGCCGCCGTTCACTGGGGCTTCGGACCACTGCTTCATCTTTCGATTCACAGATCCCCTTAACCTTCCAGCACCGGGCAGGTGTCACCCCCTATACTTCGCCTTGCGGCTTCGCAGAGAGCTGTGTTTTAGTTAAACAGTCGCTTGGGCCTTTTCACTGCGGCTCTCTCTCGAGAGCGCCCCTTCTCGCGAACTTACGGGGCCATTTTGCCGAGTTCCTTGGCAACAGTTCTCTCGCTCACCTTGGCCTACTCAGCCTGCCCACCTGTGTCGGTTTTGGTACGGGCCGCTCGATACCTCTTTGCTAGAAGCTTTTCTTGGAAGCCGTCCTTAGCGCTTCGCTACTCTCTTTCGATTTCGCTTACCCTTCACGCCCTGCCTTCCGATACCGGATTTGCCTGGTATCCGTCTGCTGCGCTTGGCCCTCAATCCATTCAGAGGGTCGCCTACTCCGTCTCCGTCACTCCTTCGCCTCGTATCTCGCGGGTGCAGGAATCTCCGCCTGCTTTCCATCCACTACGCCTCTCGGCCTCGCGTTAGGTCCCGACTTACCCAGGGCGGACGAACCTTCCCCTGGAATCCTTGGGCTTTCGGTGTGCAGGATTCTCACCTGCATCTCGCTACTCACACCGGCATTCTCACTTCCATGCTGTCCATATCCCTTCTCAGTGATACTTCTTCCTGCATGCAACGCTCCCCTACCACATACTCTTTCGAATACATCCGCAGCTTCGGTATCAGGCTTAGCCCCGGTACATTTTCGGCGCAGGGCCACTCGACTAGTGAGCTGTTACGCACTCTTCAAAGGATGGCTGCTTCTGAGCCAACCTCCTAGCTGTCCGTGCGTCCCCACATCCTTTTCCACTTAGCCTGTATTTCGGGACCTTTGCTGGCGGTCTGGGCTGTTTCCCTCTCGACCATGGACCTTATCACCCACAGTCTGACTGCCGGCCTCTTTCTTCAAGGGCATTCGCAGTTTGATTGCATTCAGTACCCCGGGTTGGGGCCATCATGCATTCAGTGCTCTACCTCCCTTGCTCATCGGCCGACGCTAGCCCTAAAGCTATTTCGGGGAGAACCAGCTATCTCCGGGTTCGATTGGAATTTCTCCCCTAGCCACAGGTCATCCGCTAACTTTTCAACGGTAGTCGGTTCGGTCCTCCACAGAATTTCACTTCTGCTTCAACCTGCCCATGGCTAGATCACCCGGTTTCGGGTCTGCATCGCTCTACTTCTCTCCGCCCTCTTCAGACTCGCTTTCGCTTCGGCTCCGCTCTTTCCTCGCTTAACCTCGCATCGCAACGCAACTCGCCGGTTCATTCTACAAAAGGCACGCCATCACCCCTTGACGGGCTCTGACTTCTTGTAGGCATACGGTTTCAGGTTCTCTTTCACTCCGCTCCCGCGGTTCTTTTCACCTTTCC
>NZ_CAXHOA010000027.1:0-19998 GCF_964018005.1 uncultured Dubosiella sp. | reverse complement strand
AAATTTAGATGACAGATAAAAGAAGTATCTTTCCCGTTATATCATGAATGAACCGCCCCAAAACCATTCTTTTCCATATTGAATAGAATCATCTTTTTGCAGGTCAATGTGATTCAATCACTCTTCCATAATTGTAGAGGACACCAGGTTTGCCAAAATTCATCTTTCCGTATGTCGCGAAAAAAGCAAGCATGGTATGCCTACACACCTTTTCACTTGGATCCATCCCTACACATGTAGGGAATACAAAAACTGGCTGCCAGACCAACCCACTGGATGGGATTCATCCCTACCCATGTAGGGAATACGACTTCAAAGTGTCCGTCGCCGATCCGAGGTTAAATTCATTCCTACGTATGTAAGGAATACGAAATGATCGTACCGGCATCGAAGTCGGTTAAAGATTCATCCCTACCCATGTAGGGAATACTTCGAAAGTTCCCGGGCTTTTTCTTCCATCTCAGATTCATCCCTACGCATGTAGGGAATACTACTGGCCCATCCATTTGCCTTCCGTCTTGCCGGATTCATCCCTACGCATGTAGGGAATACGATACCAAAATGCTCCATTTGACAGTCGAGTCAGATTCATCCCTACGCATGTAGGGAATACAGGAATGAAGCACGATATATAAAACACTTCATTAAAAATGCATCCTCAAAATCCATTGACTTAGTTCTATTTTCATTCTTTCAAGCATCAAATTCCGTAGGAAGTCCTTCCTCAAAATCATGAAACCAGGAAAAAAATGTCCTGGAATGGTCCTGCTCCTCTAAAATGGCGCAAATCGAATAAATAAATGGCACATTGTCCTTTTCTGTTAAAATCTCCTTCAATGCTTCTTTTACAATTTCCTCATCCCGTATTGGATCCAGAGCCATCCGGTTGATTCTCGTCACCAAAAGCGACTCCATCGCAAGCCGGTCTTCCGGATTTCTCTTGAGCAACTTTTCATACCATTCAATCGCCTGATCAAAATGGCGCAACGCTTCTTCCTGCGTTTTTGCCAGTCGCCCTTGTTCGTTTTCCATATCCGCCAAAGAAGCCATATAAAACGATGGTTCCTTTTCCAGCACCTCTTTGAAAATCGGCGTGGCGACTTGATAGAGTTGCAGTTTTTTCGCGCTTTTCTCATCCGTCAAAAGCGATGCCAAATAATAGGCCGACCGAGCCACATGCTCGCGTTTGTCTTTTCCCGATTTAACCAGTTCCCGCTGGGCGTGATAAGCCGTCTCAAAATGAAAGACCGCCTCCGGCTCCTGTCCTGCGTTCATCGCAATCAACCCCGCGATATAGTGAAACCGGGCCCCAAAGTAATCGCGTTGTCTTGGTTTCATTTCCGGCAGCAAAGCTTTCGCTTTCTTTAAATACGTTTTCGCTTCCTTTGCATACTCCGCGTTTGAAAAGCAATTTGCCACAGACAACAGCAATTCGATTTCGTAACTCGCCAAATCGGTCACGGACGGGTCTTTTTTCTTTTGGTTCTCCATTTCGGTTAAAGCCATTCGATACGTTTCCAGCGCTTTTTCTTCCTGCTCCATTTGCTCGTAGGCGTCTGCCATATTATGATAAATCAGCATTCGTCGCAAAGAACGCCAGTTTTTCGGCACGCATGAATTTGTCAATTCCAGCCCTTTCGCGTACGACCAAAACGATGAATTCATTTTTTCCTCGAACGAGTACAAATCCGCTTGCAAAAGCACAAAGTCCATCCGATCCAGCCCATCCAAACCTTCTTCGCGAATCGTTTCCAGACGTTCCAGCGCACGATGGACATCGCCCGTTTCCCCATCCAGCGCCGCCAACGTTAATTTGACTTTGTCCGTTGGCTCGATCGTTTCCAAAAGCGAACGAGCCTCTTTTGTTTTCCCCAAAGCGAACAAACATTTCGCGCGCTCTAAATCAAACGCAGTTCCTTCTCCTTCGTGTTCCAGACATACCTTCATCGCCTCTTCAAAGCGGTATAGCCCACGCAAAGCGCGTATTTTTAACAGCGCTTCCTCCCCATCGTTTTCATGAAAACCGGAAAGTAGCGCGTCCGCCCGCTCAAAATGCAGCGCGTCCAATTCTTTTTTGATTTTCTCTTTTTCATCCATAATTGTATTATACAAAAAAGTATTGAGCCAATGGTACTTCACCTTCACATTCCCCATAAAATTGATTTATTTTCTTATCCCAAATTGTATATTGGCGAAGAGTTTCCCAATAAAAAAAGAAAAAAGACCGTCATCCGGCCTTTTCCCAAGATAAAACAAGAGTTGCGTCCTTTGCCACCGCAAAGGAATAAATTATTTACGACCCTATAATATTCGTTTTTTTAAAAAAATTCAAGCGCTTTCAAAAAAGTCACGGAATTCAGTGACAAATCCCGTGATTTTTATTTTTTACTTCCAAAACATCAGCTTTCGTTCTTCTTTGCGCACCTCGTGCTTCGCGAAATGAACGATCAGTTTAACCAGTCCGGAAACCGCCAGACCGATGCCGGCGCCAATCAGCGCGCCTTTCGCGATTTTCTCGATTCGCTCCTTGCGCACGGCCTCCTCGTCAACCGGATAGTCTTTTGCCGTCACTTCAAACGGCATCGCCTGCTCGTTGACCATCTTCTGCGCGAAAATATTGATCGCTGTCTGCGGTTCCATCCCCAAGTCCTCGCACACTTCGTCAAATTTCGTTTTTAATTCCTTATTCATTTCCAAATCCATATTCGTCTTTTCCATATTGATCTACCTCCACAATATTGTGTTGCTAAGAGCATTGTAACACGAACCCGCCATGACTTCGAGTCGAAGACGTTCTTCTATTCGCAAGACGAAACGATTTTATAGTAGGCCCTCGCCGTGATCCAGTAAATCAAAATATACAAGACGCTAAAAATCAGGAAGCAAGCCAGCGTCGTGAGAACAAACACTTTCATATCCGACAGCAACAGTAGCCGCAACAGCTTGGAAATGATCGGGAACGCGAAACAAATGTGAATGCCCGCCACGATCAGCGGCAAAAAGAACACCGTGATGACTTGCGTGCGAATCGTCTTCTTCACCTGTTTCTCGTCCAAGCCAACCTTTTTCATAATGTCGTACCGCTTCTGGTCCTCGTACCCCTCGCTGATCTGTTTATAGTACATGATCAAAATCGTCGCCATGATAAACAGCAAACTCAGGAACACGCCAATGAACAGGAATCCCGCGTACAGCGCCCGCATTTGCTGGAACGTCTCCACCTTGCTTTCCGCGTAATACGACGAGATCGCCGCCCCCTCAAACGCGTTAGCCAGCCCTTTCATTAAATCGTTCGCCGGGATGTCCTTGTTCGCACTGTCCAATCCGGTCCGGTACTGAAAAGACGTCGTATAGTCCGGATACACTTGCCTGGCCGCCGCCGTCGCCTCGTCCTTGACTCGCAACAAGGCTTCACGGGAAGGAACGACAATCAAGTACGTGTCGTTGACGATCGCCTCGTTTGGATTGTTTTCCGAAAACGAATCCAGCTCCTTCGCCTTGTATTCGGTTCCCAGCAAATGCATCGAGTCAAATCCGTATTTCTCCCGCATACCATACACAAGCACCTCGTCAGGCCCCAGCTTCACGTCGGTATTTTCCAGCGCGTTGTAGTCATCCAGCGTTATAAAATCCGCGTACACCGCGTCCTGTCCAAACGAAACATCGTCCAGCCGGTTTTCGTCTTTTTCCATCGGGATCTCGAACACCGAATAGCCTGTCTGGCACGTTGGATCCATGCCCGAGTCTTTCACGAACGCGTCCATACGCGCCGCGATATCCGGGTTTTCATCCATCGCGTCGTAACGCACCGTCACGTTATAATCGTGTCCGACCCCGCTTTCGACCGCATGCACCATGCCCGCCCACAACGAGATCGTCGTCGACAGCATGACGAGCACCATCGTCGAAAGAATGCAAATGTTGCCCAGCGACACCGCGTTTTGCTTCATGCGGAATTTCATATTCGACACGCTTAAAAAGTGGTCGATCTTGTAGTAGTAGCGCTTGTTTTTCTCCAGCGCCTTCAGCAAGGTGATGCTGCCGCTCGTAAACAGCAAATACGTGCCGATGATGACGCAAATGACCGCCACGAAAAACAACAGCATCGCCATGATCGGGTTCGTGATCGTCACCGAAATCGCGTATCCGGCCGCCAGCAGCACGACGCCTAAAATCGTGATCACCAGCTTGGATTTTGGCTCCTTCTCCGCCATCGAGCCCGAATGCAGCAGCTCGATCGGATTGGCCAGCCGCACCTGCAACAATGCGTACACGAACATCGCCACATACACGATGCCGACATAAAGCACCGTTTCCTGAATTCCCTTGACGGAAATGGAAAAGCCAAGCGGCACGTCCGTGCCCAGCATCTTGATGACCACAAGAAACAGCAGCTTGTCCAGCAGCATGCCCGCCAGCAATCCGCCTGCCAGCGAGATGACAAAGCAAAACAGCAGCTCGTAAAAGATGACCCGCGCCAAATGCTTCTTTTCCATGCCAAGCACCGAGTACAAGCCAAACTCCTTTTTCCTTCGCTTCAGCAAAAACGAGTTCGTGTAAAACAAGAAGATCAGCAAAAACATCTCGACGACAAACACGCCCAGCCCCAGCATCATCTGCATGTACTGGCCGCCCGGCAGCGCCTTCAGCCCCTCGTTGCTGGCCAGCCCGACGATCATATACAGCATCATCGTGGCGAAAACGCTCGTCAGCAAAAACGGGATATACACCTTTTTGTTTTTGACGAGGTTCTGCCACGCCATCTTTACATAAAACGCCTTAGACATGACGACCGTCCTCTCTGGACAGCAGCGACAACGTGTCCGAAATCGCCTCGTACATGCCCTCGCGCGACTTGTCGCCCCGGTAAATTTGATGGAACACTGTGCCGTCCTTGATAAACAGCACCCGTTTGGCGTGGCTGGCCGCCTTCACCGAATGCGTGACCATCAAAATCGTCTGCCCCGTCTCGTTAATGCGCTGAAACAGCGTCAGCAGCTCTTCCGTACTGCGCGAATCCAGCGCGCCCGTCGGCTCGTCGGCCAGGATGAGCTCAGGCTTTGTAATGAGCGCTCTGGCGATGGCGACCCGCTGCTTCTGGCCGCCCGAGCACTCGTACGGAAACTTTTTCATCAAATCCGAAATGCCAAGCTCCCGGGCGAGCGGATCGAGCTTGCCCTTCATCGTCCGGTACTTCTCGTTGCTTAGCACAAGCGGCAAAAAGATGTTGTCCTGGTTGTTGAACGTGTCCAGCAAGTTGAAATCCTGAAAAACGAAGCCCAGATGGCGGCGGCGAAACGCCGACAGCTTCGAATCCTGGATCGTCGAGATCTCCTGTCCATTCAGCAGGATCGAGCCGCTCGTCGGCCGGTCCAACGCGGCCAGCACGTTAAGCAGCGTCGTCTTGCCGGCGCCCGACTCGCCCATGATCGCCACGTATTCCCCTTCCTCGACGGTGAAGTTGACATTCGTCAGCGCGTGCACCTGGTTCATCCCAAACCGCGACGTATATGTTTTCTTTAAATTTTTAACTTCCAATAAAGGCATGATCTCATTTCCTCCCTGTATGTGGTTTTATTATAAAAAAAGCCACCCGCAGGCAGCCATCGTTTGTCCTTACAAATCCATCGCGTTTCTTACAGTTTTGTCATTCACGCTCCAGCAGCGCCGGATCAAGCCGCAAAACGACCCGGGTCCCCTCGTTCAACGTCGACTCGATCCTAAACGGATGGTGGAGCCGACCCAGCACCTGCTCGCACAAATACAGCCCCAGCCCGCTTGACTCCTCCTTGTGGACCCGGCCGTTTTCCCCCGTGAAGCCTTTTTCGCGGATGCGCTTCAAATCTGAAGCCGAGATGCCGCAGCCATGGTCCTCGATCACGAGGTCGTATCCGTTGGCGTACATTTCGATCGTCGAGCCCGGCGCCGAGTATTTGATCGCGTTGGACAGCAGCTGCTCCACGACAAACTGCAGCCATTTTTCATCGCTCAACACCTCCAGACCGGTTGGTATGAACGAAAGCCGGATCTTCTTGTAAATAAACTCCGTCGAAAACGTCCGAATCGCCGCCCGCAGCATGGAATCGAGTGAAAACATGCGGATGACATAGTCGGTCGAGTCGCTTTTCATGCGCAAATACGCCAGCACCATGCCCAAATACCGTTCCAGGGCGAAAATCTGCTTTTTCCAGTCCGCCTCGTTCAAATCGTGGTTGGCCAGCATGAGCCGCATCGCCGAGACCGGCAGCTTCACCTGGTGGATCCACAACGTGAAGTAGTCCGTCAAATCTGTCTTACGCGCTTCCCCCGCCGCGATCAACTCGTTTTTCTCGCGCGCGATTTGAGCAAACAAGGCGCGCAAGTCGGGATCCGTCGTCGTTTCTTCCAGCGCGACATTGAGCAAGGAAACATCCAGAAGTTCCTGCCACACATGGTGCGTCTTATAGTACGCGACAAAGTCCTTGACCACGTAGATCATCAGCGCGACCAGACATAGCGTCAGGCCGTACCCGTACGCCTCGGGCTCCAGACCGTATAGAAAAAACAGCAAGCCGAAAATGAGCGCGAATACCCCCGACAGCACGAACAAGCCAAACCGCGCCTTCACGTATTGAGCAAACAGCTTCATACGATGTAGCCGATGCCTTTGCGCGTCTGAACAAAATCGACGATACCGATGCGTTCCAGCTTTTTGCGCACCCGGTTCACGTTGACGCTCAACGCGTTTTCATCCACGTAGTAGTCGGTTTTCCACAAATACTCCATAAGCTCTTCGCGGGAGACGATCGTGTCCTTTTTCTCCATGAGCAGCCGCAGGATCTTGCCTTCGTTTTTTGTCAGCTCCACGCTTTGCCCGTTGTACGATACGACGTTGTCGCCGATGTTGAACTGCACGTCCTTATGCGTGAGCAAATCGGTCTTTCCGGAAAAATCGTATGTGCGCCGCAAGATGGCCTGGATCTTAGCGACCAGCACCTGGCTGTCGAATGGCTTGGCGATAAAATCGTCCGCGCCCCGGGCGATGGCCATGACGATGTTCATGTTGTCGTTGGCGCTTGAAATGAACACAATGGGCACCTTGGAGTACGTTCGAATTTTCTCCGTCCAGTAAAACCCGTTTTTATAGGGCAGGGAGATGTCCATGAGCACGAGGTCGGCCCCGTAGTCCATCCACGTTTCCACCACTTTGTCGAACTGCACGACCCGCTTCGTATCGTATCCCCATGTCGACAAAAACGAGGCAATCTCGCGGGAAATGATCTCGTCATCCTCCACAATCAGTATTTTATACATTTAATCCCCTTCCTTCTTCCATTCAAACGTGTACACCGGCAAATCCTGTGCGATGGCCGGGTCGAGCGTCTTCAAGTCGAATGGCGACTCGAACTTGCCAATCGTCGTGTCGATCAATGAAAAGTCGATTCCCGTGTCGCCGATCTTCGTGTACTTCACTTCCTTTTTCACCACGACGTCGTTGGCGTACGTTTTCTCGTCGACGATGCCCGTCACCGCTTTGGACTCGTCAAGAACGAACTCGTACACGTCCGACACGATTTGCTGCTTGGATTTCGTCTTTTTCGAATAGTCGCCCACCATCTCCTTTTTCAGCGTGAACGTCAGCACCGTCTTTTCACCTTTGTTTTCCCGGCTGGAATCAAAGTACTTGTCGCTAAGTAGCGAAAGGTCCTCCTTGATGGGCGAGCGGGCCGCGTCGTATTGCTTCAGGACGTCCGCCTGCACATAGTATGTCACGATGTCGCGGCCGTCCACGGGCTCGACGATAAAAATATCCTGTGTCTTTTTGCCTGTCTTTTCGACCCGCGTGAGCGTTTCCTCGTTGGAATCGTACGTTTCGATCATATAGATCGTATCTTCCTTGATCGCGTCCTGCTCCCGGATCGTCGTCTTGACTTGCTCGTTTTCCATCAGCTTTGTGTCCATCGTCCACGAGCGCCACGCGTTGTTGCGTTCGATGGCGTCGTGAAGTGTTAAAAAATCGCCCGAAAGCGAGCGGGAGCAGCCGCTCAAGCCAAACACCAGCAAGCCGGCCGCGATTGTATGGATCCATCTTTTTTTCATATTCTGTTTCTCCGTTCTTTTTTATTTTATCATGTCCGCCAAAGAAATACCGGTGCCATCCCTTACAGTTTCCCAAAGAAAAACACGCCAAAGCGTGTTCTCACCGAATGACTTCGCGCAAGGCGAATCGTCCCGACTCGTATCCATACACGAACAGGCAGCCGTTGCCAAACCCTTTTTTCAGCTCCTCGGATGGATCCTGAATGGCGCGTAAAAAATTGAAGCACGACCCGCCATGCGAGACGGCGAGCACGCATTGATGGTCCTCTTTTTCCATGAGTTCCGTCAGCGTCGCCACCATGCGGTCGCGCGTCGTGTTGCTCGATTCGCCCCCGAATTGAAGATAGTACGTTTCGCAACGGACGGGGTCGTTTTCCGCCAGAAAATCGCTTTCCCCTTCCAGCAATCCGTAGTTGTTTTCCTTCAGCCCTTTCAGGCGCGTGTACGGCAAATCGCACACAAGCTCGAGCGTGTCGCAGCAACGCTCCGACGTCGACGAGTACGCGTGGTCGAAACGAAAGCCGCGTTCCCAAAGCTTTTTTCCGGCCGCCTTCGCCTGCTCGATGCCCCGTTGTGTCAGGGGCGAGTCGCACCATCCCCGGATCTTGTGCATCGCGTTGAACAAAGTTTCTCCGTGGCGCATCAAAACGAGTGTCTTTTCCATTGTTGTTTCCTCCGCTTTCAGCATAAAGACCACACGGAAGAAAGACAATGGACGAATCCGGCGATTCGTCCACTTACGTATGCTGCGCCAGCCACCAAAACAAGCCGGCCAGCGCGAGGAGGCCTGTGATGACCATCAATTTTACGAAGATGGTTGAGCACCGTTCACTCGTTCCGTTGAGTTTGGCCGCGAACTGCATGCATTGCAGTCCAATCAAAAGGAAAAGCCAGCCGATACCGCCCAGCACGATCAGGCCGTAAAACGGCACGAAGTCGCTGACGATCCGGATCATGCGCCTTTCATCATCGACGCGATGAACGCCTTGGAAAACGACGCGTTGTCTTTTAAAAACGAATCGTATTTCGCCATGACTTCCCGCGACTGTTTCAAATACGCGGCTTTTTGCGCCGGAGAGATCCCGTTCATTTTTCTCGTCATCGAATTTCTCCTGAATTTTATTTTAATTTCATTTTATCGTTCTTTTTTCAATTCGCAAAGAAAAACCACTTCAAGAAAAAAAAGAGACCGGAAATGCCAGTCTCTTTTCGTGTTTCAATCAAATCCTTATTTGTAAAGGTTGTAGAACGCTTTCAAGCCAGGGTAACGGGCGATTGCCGTTGCGCCACGTTTGTCGAGTTCGTCTTCGATTCGCATCAAACGGTTGTATTTCGCGATCCGGTCTGTACGGGAAAGCGATCCGGTTTTGATTTGTCCGGCGTTCAAACCAACGGCGATGTCGGCGATCGTCGAATCTTCGGTTTCACCCGAACGGTGCGATACGATGCAAGTGTAGTTGTGCTCTTTGGCCAGCTGCATTGCGTCGAATGTTTCTGTCAGCGTACCGATCTGGTTTACTTTGATCAGGATGGCGTTCGCGATACCTTTTTCGATACCTTCTGCCAGAATGGCAGGGTTTGTAACGAACAGGTCGTCACCAACGAGCTGCACTTTGTCGCCAAGACGCTCGGTCATCTTTTTCCATCCGTCCCAGTCGCGTTCGCCAAGTCCGTCTTCGATGGAGATAATTGGATATTTTTCGATCCATGCCGCGTACATGTCGATCATTTCATCCGAAGTTTTGTTTCCTTGTCCGGATTTTGTCAATTCGTACATTCCTGTTTCATGGTTGTGGAATTCCGATGCCGCAACGTCCATCGCGATCATCATGTCTTTTCCTGGTTCGTATCCAGCCGCTTTCATCGCTTCAACGAGCAGTTCCAGTGGTTCTTCGTTTCCGTCTTTGCAGCTAGGGGCGAATCCGCCTTCGTCACCAACGTTTGTGTTGTAGCCTTTGTCCTTCAAAACTTTTTTCAAAGCGTGGAACGTTTCCGCAGCCATACGTACCGCTTCTTTTTCGTTTTTCGCGCCAACAGGCATGATCATGAACTCCTGGAAGTCAACTGTGGAGTCCGCGTGGCTTCCACCGTTGATTACGTTGCACATTGGCACTGGCAGCGTGTTTCCGTTGAATCCGCCAAAGTAGTTGAACAAAGGCATTCCATAGAAGTCAGCGGCAGCGATCGCGCAAGCCATGGAAACACCCAGTGTGGCGTTGGCGCCAAGGTTTTTCTTGAATGGCGTGCCATCCAGTTCAAGCATCGTCTTGTCGATCAGGTTTTGATCCCGAACATCCAAACCGATTACGGCTGGCGCGATGATCGTGTTTACATTATTCACGGCTTTCGTCGTTCCTTTTCCCAGGTAACGGCTCTTGTCGCCATCGCGAAGCTCCAACGCTTCCCGTTCGCCTGTACTTGCACCACTTGGTACCATCGCACGTCCGTACGCACCAGATTCCGTCGTCACTTCCACTTCAACCGTTGGATTTCCACGGGAGTCAAGAACCTCGCGTGCATATACATCAGTAATAATAGGCATAATTAAAATATCCTCCTCTAAGCTTTGAGCTAATAAAATATTAACACTCCCCCCCTCTATTTTCAATAAAATTTGGAATCTAAAGCGCTTTCAAGACGCGTTCGATCTCGCTTTTTCCCTCATTGATAAAGACGCACAAAAAACCATTGACGCCCCGTTTTTTCAAACGATCCACCCAGAAAAGATGGTCGGTCGTTTCCGAGTCGAACAGCCGCATGCGGCACCCCGCATCCCCGACGCAAAGCACCTCGCGGCCATCCGTTCCTTCCAAGGTGTATTCGTGCTCGTGGCACAGCCGGCAGCCAACCCGCCGGCCGTCTTTTTTTAACGTGTTGACTGGACAATGGTTCATGAGCATCAGCCGCCGCTTTTGATACACGCACACAATCACGGGCGCCTTTTGCTCGTAGCGCGCTTCAAACGCGTCCAGCGTCTGCTCGATTTGGTCCAGGCGCATCTCGTCGGACAACCCGACTTTTTCATATCCAAGCTCCAGCAGCGCGGCGATCGCGTACGAGTTGGTCACGTTCATATCCAAAATGATCTTTCCTTTTCCCAGATGGGTCAGCACGTCGGCTTCCATGGTGTCGATGCGGCCTTTTTTCGCCGTTTCCGGCAGATTTTCCGCGATCCACGTGACGTTTTCCTCCCCCTTCTGGCTCAACGACTCAATTTGGGCCAGCACGACCGGCTCCTCGTTGACGACTGGAAAAAACACATACGGCTTTTGGGGGTGAATGACATATTCGAGCCGCTTGAGGCGCAAATGCTCCAGCGCCTCCTTGCGCAAGTTGTTCATCACTTTAATCGGAAAATAAATGCCGGGCACCAAATCGTAGTCGATTGCCGTAAAATACGCCCATGAATCGTTGGTTTTGTTAAGTTGTTTTCCAAGGACGGCCGCGTCGGTCGCCTGATTTTTTGCCGCTTCGGCCTTGCCGTGCGATTCGATACGCACCGTGTGCGTCCCGTCGCTGACTTCCAGCGTGAGAGGGTGGCCGACGCCCTGGCAAACCGCTTTGGCCGTGACTCCCACTTGCCGATGGGCGTGTTTCACGCATTCCGCCACTTCCTTGCGATATTTGGCGTCGACGGTCTTTTTGACGACGCTGCCCGGTTTCACGCCTTCGGGGCCGTCAATCGTGATCGTCTGTCCGGCCGCTCCTTGCGCGATGAGGCGGTTGCGTCCGTCGTACATATAATTGACGTGGCAGCCCGTCGACGACCGGTTCGTTTCAAAGCGGATCCCGTCGTTTTGGTTGAGCTCGTGCGTCAGCTCGATCGTGATTTTCTTGTTTCGGACCGCCTTGACTTTCCCGATCGTCAAGCCGTGGTGGTTGCTCGCTTTCATTTCCATGAGCTGGCTGCCCCGTTTTCCGTACGTGTGGCCTTCGGTGAATGTGCGGTTGAATGTCACTTCCAAATGCTCCTCGTCCTCCTGCGTGACGGGCTCGTTTCGAAGCGCCTTTTTGATTGCTTCCACGCTGGCGTACACATACTCCGCCGATTTCATGCGGCCTTCGATTTTCAGCGAAGCCACGCCGGCGTCTTTTAAATCCTGCATATCGTGGATGAGGGAAAGATCGCGGGGCGAAAGCAGGTACATCGGAATCTTGTTGATGTTTTCGCCATCTTCTTTCAAGTAGTACGGCATCCGGCATGGCTGGGCGCACATGCCGCGGTTGCCGCTGCGTTTGTACATGATGCTTGAAAACTGACACTGTCCCGAATAGGAGATGCACAACGCCCCATGCACGAACACTTCGATTTCCATCCCGGTCGCCGCGCACGCTTTGATTTGCTCGAGGGTGCACTCGCGTGCTAGCACGACGCGGCGCACGCCTAGCTTGCGAAGCTGCTCGATTTGGAACGGCGTCGACACGGAAAGCTGGGTCGAGGCATGGACTTCCAGGTCGGGAAGCCGTTTATGGAGCAAATGGATCAAGCCAAGATCCTGCACGATGACGGCGTCCACGTTGATATGGTACAGCGCTTTCGCCATTTCGTAGGCGTGCTCGATTTCGTCCTCGTACAAAATCGTATTCATCGTGATGTACACTTTCATGCCGATGGTGTGGGCGCGCTCGATGATTTCTTTGGTTTCCTCCAGCGTGAAGCGGTTGGCGAAGGCCCGGGCGCCAAATTCCGGCAAGCCAAAGTAAACTGCGTTGGCGCCGGCCGCGAACGCCGCTTCAAGTGATTCCCGGCTTCCAACCGGAGCAAGTATTTCTGGGTGGTTCATGTTTTGTGTAGTTCTCCTTCAATCGTTCAAAAAAAGCACGGTTACCGTGCTTCGTTTTTCTCATAAAACGCCTTGATGGCCTCAAACGTCTGCTGCGAGATCACATGCTCAATGCGGCAGGCGTCTTCCTGCGCGATGTCGCGGGGCACGCCAATCGCTTCCAGCATGCTGGAAAAAAACACGTGCCGCTGGTAGGTTTCCTCGGCGACTTGTTTTCCAAGCTCGCTTAAGCGGATGCACTTGCTGTGGTCCAGTTCGATCAGCTGTTGTTCCACCATCAATTTGACTGCGTGGGAAACGCTCGGTTTCGAATATCCAAGATAACTGGCGACGTCGACGCTGCGCACGACCGGCAGTTGTCCGGACAATACCAAGATCGCTTCAAGATAATCTTCCAATGATTCGCCGTAATGCTGCATCTCAAATTCTCCTGTTCTATCCATCCTTATTTTAGCGGTCGCTAACTGCCTTGTCAATTTCGGGCATCACACAAACGTGGAATGCTCGAACGTGTCGATCAGGCCGGCCGCGTCCATCACGAATCTTCGCTTT
Organism: uncultured Dubosiella sp.; assembly: GCF_964018005.1. Taxonomy (NCBI): domain Bacteria; kingdom Bacillati; phylum Bacillota; class Erysipelotrichia; order Erysipelotrichales; family Erysipelotrichaceae; genus Dubosiella; species uncultured Dubosiella sp. Next base: position 6,583 of record NZ_CAXHOA010000027.1, on the reverse strand, counting down.
TTCGTTTGAAAGCAAAAGAGGATGGAATCCGTTGGCGCGCAGCAATTCATATCGTGGATGATTTCAAAATATCCGGTTTTGCCGTACATTTCCAAATCCGGACCGGTATAGACGAATAGCTTGCTCGCGTTTTCCTCGCACAAACGAACCGCTTTTTGCTCGCGGACGATGTCTTCGCTCATGACTGTCACCTCGTTTCGCTCCTATTGTACAAAAGGCGCCCCGGAAATGGTCGTCATATGCTTTCACGAACCTTATTCGTGGCGAATGGCTTCCAGCGCCGGCACCTTGACCGCCTTGCTGGCCGGATAGTAGCCGGATACCACGCCGATGAGAACGGAAAACAGCAGGGCGAACAACGCCAGCCACCATGGAATGACAGACAGCGGCGTTCCTTCGATGCCAAACAAAAACAAGACTTGCTCACCAAACGACTGGGCGGGCGCCTGGGCGTTGGCGAAAGAGTTCATGACCATGGATAAAACAAAGCTGAGAGCCAGCCCGGCGACGCCGCCAATGAGCCCGATCATGCCGGCCTCCATCAAAAACAGGGCCCGGATGTTTTTCGTAAAGCAGCCCAGCGCCTTCATGATGCCAATTTCCCGGGTCCGCTCGGTGATGGACATGATCATCGTGTTCGTGATGCCGATGGCGGCGACCAGCAGCGAAACCGCGCCAATGCCACCCAGCACCATCTGAATCATCCGGGTCGACTCCTCCATCGACTCGCGCATGCTTTCCATCGAGTTGGTTTGAAAGCCCAGCCCCTGGATTTGTTTTTCGATGTCCGAAACGTTTTCGATGGCGTCGGCTTTGACCATGGCGCCCGAGTAGTTGAACGTGGTGGACGGCTTGCCGGCTTTGCGGTTGGCATCTTTCCACAACGTCTTCATCTCGTTCATGTCGATCAAAAGCCCTTCGCCGGTTTCGTAGCCGATCATGTAGTTTTCCTTCAAACGGCCGGTGACGGTCACGGTTTCCTTGAATTTGTTTTGCTCGTCGACCGCGATAGAAAGGTCGACTTTGGCGTTGAGCGGATCAAAGTACGGATCGGGCAGGTTGTCCTCGTTCATGTTGCCGTTTTCGTCATACAGCATCGAGTAGTAGTCGATCGTGTTGCTGCCGTCCGGACGGGCCGTGTCTTTGAAGTTGTACGCGAAGCGCTCGCCGGCCAGCGCCTGCTTTTGCGCGCCCGCAACCGGAAGCGTCCCGTCCTTCAACTCGTAGCCAAACCCTTCGAGCTCGGAAAAGTCGATGCCGACCAGCGGGGCGTACATCGCCTCGTAGCGGCCGTTGGAGCCTGTCGAGATCTTGATTGGATAATCCTGGATCTCGAACTTGCCGCTGGCGGCCTGGACGCCGGGAATGGCTTTGATGCTGTCGAGCGCCGCCTCGTCCAGCTTGGTTTGCGAGGTCGGGTCGTAGTTGGGGTAAATCGTGATCATACGCAAATCGCCCATGCTTTCAAGCATCTTTTTTTGCGAGGCGTCCATCGCGACGCCGATGGATACCATGACGACGATCGACATGCACCCGATCATGACGCCAAGAACGGTTAAGATCGTTCTCGACTTGCGCCGCTTGAGATTGTTGAGGCACATGCGCCAAAGATCGCGGAACGTCATTGTCCGTCATCCTTGTCGTCGTCAAAATCAAGTTCTTCGACGTTGCCGGCTTGTTTTTTCTTTTTGTGGCGTTTTCGCAAAAGCACAACAGCCACGACGGCTCCGGCCAGCGCGACGACGCCGACCACCCAGCCCCAGGGCGACGACGGCTCTTCGACTGGCATTTCCATGCCGCCATCCGGTATGACGGGCGCCATTTCCCCGACATTGAGTTCGACTGGAAACTTTTCTTCGACCAGATCCTCGTTCGCGTTTTCATACGAAATCACGATCGTGGCCTTTTGCTGGCCGGGCTTGTCTGGAATCAGGATGACGTCGATCGAGCCGCTGTTTCCCGACTCGATGTTGCCGACGTTTTGCACTTTTTGCAGCGCCGGAACATCGCCTTCGACTTTCACTTCGACATTGCTCAGGGACGATTTTCCTTTGTTCACGTAATTGAACGACACGACGCATTCACTTCCGACGGAGGCCATCTCGGGCAAAACGGGCTCGTTGATGACGAAGCGGTCTTTCAAATACACCGGAATGGAAATTTTTTCCGCCATAGTCTGGTTGACGCGTTCGCCGTCTTCCACATAGTCGTAGCGGAAGTTCACGTCCACGACGGCGGATGTACTTTTTTCGATCGCGAGCGCCTTCATCGTCAGGTCAATCGTTTTCGACTGGCCGGCTCCCAGGCTTTCGAAGTAAAACGTGTTGCTGGAATTGGCGATGGAGAGCCCTTCGCCGGTTTCGAGCGCCACGACGATGTTTTCGGTCGCCAGGGTTTTGGATGTGTTGTAAAACTCGAGGGACAACCCAAACTCCTTGCCCGAATAGATCGGATCCTTGCCGTACGAATATTTTTTGACGATGAGATTGGGCGCCGCGCTCTTGACGACTTTGGACGAGTAGCCATCGTCCCCTCCGCCAGCGTCCCCTCCTCCAGCGTATCCGCCATCCCATGTTGGCGTGTCGACGGGGGTGTCCGCGGGCTGGTCGGGTGTATCGGGCTGGTCGGGCTGCGCTGGTTGCTCGTCGCATTCCTTGATCGCGATGGAAGGCGTCGTGTAGCCGATTTGGAGCGCGGAGTAGCCGATTTGAAAACGGAACTCGTCGCCTTTTCCTTTCCAGACGACGTCTTTGAACACGATTTTGACTTTGAGCGGTTCTTGCTCCTTGCTTAGAAGAATCGCCTGCATCGTTTGTCCGCCGGAAAAGTCGTCGGTGAGCCGCTCGATGTTGAGCGAGTGGATGCTTTGGTTGATTTTGTCGATTTCCTCTTGTTCCAGCGCTTTCTGGGTGCTGACAGCCGGATCGCTGGCTGTGACGACGAGCGTGAACTTTTCGCCTTTTTTCAGCGTTTCGACCGGTTCGCCCTGCTCGTTGACGAGCGAATAGCTGTTAACGGAAAACGCGCTTTGCGCTTTGGCTTCGGGCTTTTCGACCGGATTGGCGGGTTCGGTCGTTTCTTGCGCGAAAACGACCGGATTGCCTGCCATGCATGCCGCCAAAAAAAGGGCGGCTAGTTTGTGGTTTCTTTTCATATCAAAATTTCCTCTTCTTTTTTCCATTCTTCTTGTACGATTTCCCCGTCATGCAGCGTGACGATGTGGTCGGCGTAGGCGGCCATGTCCTTGTCGTGGGTGACGAGAATGAGCGTCTGGTCGTATTCGCGGGCGAACGCGACCATCATTTCCATGACTTCCTTCGTGCTTTTCGAATCCAGATTGCCGGTCGGCTCGTCGGCGAAAATGACTTCGGGCGTGTTGATGAAAGCCCTGGCGATGCCGACGCGCTGCTGCTGGCCGCCTGACATCTGGTTTGGATAGTGGCTCATCCGTTTTTGAAGTCCGACCCGCCGGAGCATGCGCGCGGCTTTTTTGTTCCGCTCTTTCAAGGAGACGCCCGCGAACATGAGCGGCAGCGCGACGTTTTCGAGCGCGCTGAAGTGCGGGAGCAAATCGTAGGACTGGAAGATGAATCCGGAATGTTTCTGGCGGAACGCGGCGAGCTCGTTTTCGTCCATTCGCGAAATGATTTGCCCGCAAATTTTCACCCCGCCCCGGGTTGGTTTTTCCAAACCGGCCAGCTGGTTGAGCAGCGTGCTTTTTCCAGAGCCGGACGGGCCGAAAATGCAGCAGATCTCCCCTTTGCGAATATCGAGACGAATGTCGCGCAGCGCGTACACTTTTTCTTCTCCCATGTCGTAGATCTTATACAGTTTGCGAACTTGTACGATCTTTGGTGCTTGTTCCATAGTCCATATCCTTTTCTTTTTTAATATTATTGTATCAGAAACAAAAAACAAATTTCTTAAAAATTTCGAAAGATGCCGTTTCCTTCCAAGCGTCTCGTTTGATGTTCCAGCCTTTTTGCCGGACAATAACAAAAAAAGGAGGAACACGATGCGACTCAAAAACAAAGTCATTGCCGTCACGGCTTCGACGCGAGGCATTGGGTGGGCGATTGTCCAGGCGTGCGCCAAAGAAGGCGCCATTGTCTACATGGCGGTTCGGCGCGTGGAGGACGCGCGCCGGCAGGTCAAGGAACTCAACGAGCAAGGCCGGATCATCAAAGCGATTTACTGTGACGCGTACGATCATCAGACGTATAAAGACATGATCGAAACGATCGTGGAGGAGGAAGGCCGCCTGGATGTGCTCGTCAACAACTTTGGCACGAGCGATCCGCGCAAGGACAAAGACATCGAGCAGACAGACTTTCACGATTTTATTTCAACCATCGACACGAATCTGGCCAGCGTTTACATTCCGTGTCAGGAAGCCATTCGGGCGATGAAAGGAAACGGCTGCGGCAGCCTTATCAACATTTCGTCGATTGGCGGCGTCGTGCCGGATATTTCGCAAGTCGCCTACGGCACAAGCAAGGCGGGTATCAACTACTTGACGAAGCTGATCGCGGTGCAGGCGGCCAAATACAACATTCGCTGCAACGCCATTTGCCCGGGCATGATCGCCACGGACGCGGTCAAGGACAACTTGTCCGACGAGTTCAAGACGTTTTTCTTGAAACACATCCCGTTGAACCGGATGGGCAATCCGGACGAGATTGCGGCGCTTGCGGTGTACTTTGCCAGCGACGAATCGGCGTACACGACCGGACAAGTCGTCGAGGTGGCGGGAGGCTTCGGCATTCCGACGCCGGTGTTTGGCGACCTAACTGGCGGCGATACCAAGCGCTAAGAGCACGTGAACGATAAATGGTGTTCCGGGGACCCGGCGCACCATTTTTCTTTTGAAGTTTTTGGATTTATTTCCCAAATCTTTCGAAAATAAAAAGTTTTCGGATTTTTAGCCTAAAACTTTCAGTTCCACACGATCGCCTTTCTGAACCGGTCGGGCAAACAGCGCCTCCACCGTCCGCTTTTGCGAGGAGGTCATGGTAAAGACCGGAAACGTGACCGTTCCTTTTTGGTTGATGTGAAATTCCCGCGTTCCAAGCCAGCCCGCGCTCTCCTCGTCGATGTCGATTTGAGTAAAGCGGCTCTTTTCCGTTGTGAAATCATAAATCATATGATACGGCCCCCACGTCGGCTCCGGATCGCCGGGATCAAGATGGCGCTGGCAAAACTCGCTGGCGTAGGTGTTCGCGAAGGGCGTCAGTTCCGTCAGCACGAGCCGAAATTCGGTGTTGAAATCATCGCGCCGAAACATGGATGGGATCGTGATGTTTCCTTGCGCATCCAAATCCAATGGAAAGAGGAGCAGTTCGAGCAAAGGGCGTAAAAACGGCTCGTCGAGATTGCTTGCTTTCATCACCGATTCGACGACCATGTCCTCTTTCCCTTCGGGAACAAGCGTCAGGATCGTCGTGTCGTGATCGACTGTTTTCATGATTTCCGCTTTTTCCAAACCGCCATCTATGAAAAACCGGTCGTATTCATAAATCGCGTCTCCCGACTTCCAGACAAGCGTCTTCTGGGCGTCATTGTCGTTTTTCCAATCGGTTTTCGTGTTCAGCTCCCAATCCACATCCATCGCGTATTCGGCTTGGCCATCAAGTTTTTGAAGCCCTTGAACGACTTTGTCATCCACACTGGGAGCGGAGCAGCCTGCCAGCCCGGCAAGCATCCCGAACGCCAGCGTCTTTATCCAAACGTTTCCTTTCTTTTTCATGAAACTCTCCTTTAGTCAATATACTCTCTGTCCTTTTTCGGCAAATCAAGTCCACATACTCACGAAACGACAGTGGATACATTTTTATATCGTTGATATTTTCTTTAATTCCTTCACTACAGACAAACCTTTTATCCAGACATACATCGGCAGCATATGAATTCCATTCACACATTCTGTCTTGTTTTTTAAATATGAATTCTGACCTGATCCACGTATGCAAACCTCATTTTCTTTCCCTTTTAAGAAATTTGGAGCCGAACTAACGTCTCCATTATTTAAAAGTCTAGGTGTACCATCCTTATTTGTACAAACGATATCAACAAGTTTATGATTCATAATTTTATCTCGAGTATCTTCCCAAAGCTTCCGAACCTTCGTATCAATAAAATCATCAGTGAATACCAGTCTTTTAAAACCTATAAAGACATTTGATAAAAGAGAGTAGTCTTCGTTCTTTGAATTTGTTTGAGCTTCTTGAAACATAATACATAAAAACTCATTATCCGCAAAATAAGTATACAAGTCAGAGTCTTCAAAAGTGATAGCTCTTTCTGTTCCATCATCTTCAACTACTACTTTCCTGACCATTTCATTGAAATCAATACGATATAGTTTCATATCTTCAGTATGGCCACCTTTTGAATTAAAAGTAATAGTTTTAGCAATCAATCCAAATCGTTGAAACAAATCGATTTGATTTAATTTACTTGCAGTGCCTCCAAACATAGCCACAACAATTTGTTCTGAGATATTTTTCATTTCTCCTGGTATATATGAATTAGCCCATTTAACTGAGCCATTCTATATACCTTTTCCTTTCTACCTGATTTTGTA
>NZ_CAXHOA010000026.1:15800-23013 GCF_964018005.1 uncultured Dubosiella sp. | reverse complement strand
GTATCGGGTACGATTTTCTGGATTTGTTCATGATTTATAGACATTTTCGGGGATTTTCGGGTATAAAGGCGGGATTTTGCCATACCAGCCTCTGATTCTGTTCACGAAGCATGAACATTTTTACAAAATACAAAATGTAATTCCTAGTAGGTATCGCGCCGCCGTGCCCCCGTCACACGTTCATATGACTACAAAATACAAAATACGATTCCTAGTTCCATGCGCGCCGCATAAAACACGCCAGCTCGTTTTTTGTTCGCGTTATGTGGACATTTATATCCACTCTGTCCCTATTTTGTGGACGTTTTGCAAAGAAAGTGGGAGATTTTGCCCATTTTTTTGTAGACTCTTTTGTCTATTCGCCTGCCATCCAAAATATATTTTTCATCTTTTTGCCAAGTTTACTTGTCAAACCATATTTATTGTTAATGAAAAAGCTATTCGAATAACAAAATCAGAAACCAAAAAGGAAAAGAAAAGAAGAAAGAGAAAATGATAGAGTGTGTAGACATAAAAAAGACCACCGCTGGGATTGTGGTGGTCGTGAGCTGAATAGGGAGCTTATAGTGTGTTGGGCTTAATAGCTGGTTTTGTTGTTTAGTGGCTCCCCCCGATTTCTTCGAGGGTTTCAGAAAGTTTTGTTATTTGAGGGTTGCTCTTTTTCCCCCGGAGGTTTTTCATGAAGCAATTCGCCTCTATCCGCTCGTTTCCCCTTTTTTTCGCCGCCCCTTTTTTGCATCGGTTTTCCACTCTCTTACCGGCTCTTTTCTTGCCGTGCCTTCTTCGTCGCTTTTAACCTTTTATTTACTAGTATCCATAAAAAGTCTGTTGCGATTGGAGGGGTGGTTTCTCCCCTCTCTAAAATCCTGTTGCGATTTGGGGGGTTGTTAAAAAAACTGTTGCGATTGGAGGGGCTGTTGCGATCCAGGGGGTGGTTTTTGTTGCATCTTGGGTGGCTGTTTTCTGGATCCCTTGCGATCGACAGGGCACTCAATCCCGTTGCGATTCTGGGGGACAATAAAATTGGGCGGGCTCCCGCATTACCCGCCTGTTAGTACATGACTCAAAAGTTGATTTAGAAAGGAGGTGTAAAACACCGACATGTCGCCGCCAGCTTCCCTTTACGATCGGCTGGTCTTTAAGTAGTGGGCGTTTCCGCCCGTTGCTAAAAAGAATAAAGATTTTTGACTCCCAAGTTGATTTGTTTGGCTTGCCTTCCGCCTTTGCGCTTCGAAGGGCTTTAATTATTGGTGCCGAAGCACCTGTTCCGAAAGGAAATTCTTTAATGACGTAAAACCGTCGCCCACCGCCTTGAACACGTCGCGGGACTTTAAGTAAACTCCCGCCTTTCGACGGGAAACACAAAATTAAGAAAGGGATTATTTCAAACAAGACTAATGTCTTGACACTGATATTATACCAAAAACTCTGATGTATTGCTTGTTTTTGAACGTTTTTTTTGAGAAAAAAATCGAGAGCCTAAGCCCTCAATTCTTCCTTCTCTTTTTTATCCATCAACGCTTCTAGCCGCTCGGCCATTTCTTCTTCCGATACGCCGCCGACCTTCTTTTTTACTTTGCCGTCGTCCTTACGGTAGATCACGATCGACTCTACCTTTTCCGGATCCATCCCTTCTTCGATGTGCTCGATCCACTCTTTTTCCGTCGCCATATCATACATGGAGTCTTCCGGCTGCTTCCAATATCCATGTTCGGCCAACCTAGACCACAATTCCATGATGACTTCCTCTTGGATCTCATGCAAATATCCCTTTTCATCTTTTAGTCTTGCTATATACACTTTTAAACGTCCTCCTGCTTTCGTGGTGCTCGATTATCGGATTTCTCGATTCAATACATGTAAACCCGATTCAATCCTTCCAGCGTCTTTATAGAATACTGATAGCGTTCATGCAATGTTCGAGATATTCCGTGGATCAAAGTTTTGTCTACTTGATATTCGCCGCCGATCGCCTCGATCCAAACGGCCCAAACGCCGTCGCGCACTTTGTACAGCACATCAGCGACAAGCCTTTGGTGCGTTGGATTGAACCACATCTTGACTTGATCGCCCCGATGCAGTTCCTGATTTCGATACGGGACAAATTTAGTTGAGTTTTTCATGATCCACCTGCTGCATTGCCTCGATCTCGGCTTTTTCTTCCTGATACTCTTTTTCCATTTTCTCCCCGATGCTATAGCACAGGTCGAGCAGCTCGTTCATGGCGTTGATTGCCAGTGTCCGGAATTGCCCCGCCGTTACGCTGCCGTTTTCCGGCATGATGTCATCCAAGCACTGTTTGTCAGTCTTAAAGTGGATGATTCCCTTTTGGTCCCGCGCCGCCTCGAGCACGAATAATTTCCGCATTCTCATTTGCTTTCCTCCATCTTCTCAATACCAAGTCCGTGATATTCACGATTTCAATTCCGGCCGCCTTTGCCACGGCCTTGTCTTGCGTATCTACGACCGTCAATGCTTTTTGCTTGATCTCAAAAAGCAGGTCATCGGTTGTCATCATTTGATACATTCTGTTTTTTCCTTATCCATCCATGCTCGGCAATATACCGCAATACTTCGATTTCTTCGAAGCTGTCGGGCACATTATTACGAGCAAACGCTTTGATGAAATCAAGCAGAAATAACGATTCACTCCTTGTCAGCTTCCAATTACGGAGCACATCAATTAACCCTGGCTCGCTTTGTGGCGGATTCTTAATTTTTGACTGATATTCCTTAGCTCTATCGAAATCTTTGCGAGCTACGCATTCGATCACCTTTCCGGCTAAATAATGGCGGTAAAATCCGAATGTATTCATTACTTCGAGCGGCGTTGGATCCAATTCGCCGCCATCATCGGTAATTTTTTCTTCTACCGTTACTGTGCTATTAGCTAAAAGGTTGAAAAGGAACCATTTTTTGAATCCTTCTTCCCCATCGGAGAAACTGAACCATGCCGATTTTGGAGTCCAATATGCATTTTTATTGTGTATGTTTACGTCTAAAAATCTATATATATCATCAATAAAATTTTCATTGACATTTAGAACAAAATTTGGTTCTGTGTCAAATTCGCCCTTTTCCTCTTCGCTCTCTTCGACCTTTTCGGCGGTGCCAACAAAAAGGTTTTCCTTAAGCCAATTTTTCCAGTCCTCTTTATTTCCTGGTTCACTCGTCCAATCTTCGCCTGAAATGCCTTTTTGCTTTAGGTCGGTTTTCGTTGCTGTGCTGTCCATATATCTAGCCAGTTTTCCCAAAAACTCCTCGTTCACTGTCGGAACTTCTTCTTTTTTCACGTACCCATGAGCTTCCGCCCAGATTTCGCCGAGCCTTTCTTGGCTTACAGCGCCTTCACCGGTATCAATGTAATATTCATTGCATTCCTTTGCGATCGGACAGTAACAGCAAGGAAGCTCGTTACATTTAATAAGAAGTTTCTCCCCAGCTTCTTTCATTGTCATTTTTTCTTCACTCATATCTAATTCTCCTTTTATTTTTTAGATGCATCCGCCACAGCTATTATGGCGCCAGTCTTCTTTTTGGAAAGCCTCAAAGATTGCTTTCTGCTCTTCGGTGTTGGCTGTGATTTCTTTGAGCCATTCTTGGTTCTCTTCTCGCCATTCAGCGCTAGATAGTCCACTCTCATATGATTTCCATACAACTTCCCAATTTTTCCTAAAATGCCAACTATTATACGTACCGAATGTTTGCATTGGTTGTTGTTTCAAATACTCAGGAATTTTTTCTGAAATGTCTTTTCCGTCTCGATGTAATGTCCAACATCCTCTACATAAGTTTGGCCACTTTCCAGACCACTTAGCTTTGTATTCAGCCGTCATTCCTCTTCCTCCAAAACATTGAAGTAATCCCGAAGCAGCCGCTCTTCTCCGATTTCTTCGATTGCTTTTTGGGCGGCTTCTTCTGATTCAAAATAGATTTCATTAGCATTTTTATGATAAATACCTTTTGTAACAATAACCGCTGGATCCGACCAATGATCTCTGGCTATCGAACTGATGAACGGGTTTATTTCTCCAAATACAAACTCATACCCACCAGCAAGCCGTTTCAGCTCTTCGTGAATTTCGTCGTGCTTTCGTTGTTTAATCGCTGCTTCTTCGGTGAGGAATGAATAGCCGCATTTTATAAAGTTTTTATCATATGTATCACCCTTAAAAACAATTTCGTTAACACCTCCGTGAGAGTACAAGACCCAATATTTATCCCCGACTTTCAAATCGTGAACCGTCTTCGTTTTCGGACGCTCAAGCATCGCTTTGACAGCGCCCAAATCTTTGATTTCGTGGTCGCCGTATTGCTCGATTAGTTCATTTAGCTTCATCGTTCTGTCCTCCCCTTAAATTCAAAATAGAAAGTTCCTTCAAATGGTTTTATACTTACCATTCCGTAACGCATTCCAACTTTTACGATGTAATTCTTCGCAATCCGTTCGTGCAAAGTTTTTAAATACTCTCTGAACCCTTCCAAATCCATTGAGCGCTTATAGTGATTGCATGATCGGCAGCTAGGGAAAAGATTGTCGTAGTCATGTACTTCGCTTTCAGCCAGCTATCATCCCCAGCGTGGAGTAAATGCGGCGGGTCAAACACGACCATATAAAATGATTCGTCGGGTACCGGAAGCTGCGTGAAGTCCCAATTCGTTTCGGGACTCACGACCAGCTTTCTTCCGTCACACAGCTCTTTTTCCTCGGTGCGAAGGTCATTGAAATGTACTCTTGGATCTTCCTTGTCGAAGTAGAACATCTTGCTTCCACAGGCTACGTCAAGGATTGGTTTCATTTTTCCTCCTTGTCTTGCAGCCAAGCGATTGTTTTGTTGACCCTCTCTCCAAAAGTGTCAGTATTCTTGCAAAATTTATCAAAAGGACATGTGTTTCTGGTTTTTATCGCCATGCTCAACACATCCAACAAATTCTTTTTCTTCACGACAATCAAATCGCTTTCTGCGAGCTGTTTTTCTTACTCGGCCCACAACTTTTCTAAATCCGGCCCGTCCTTAAACGGGGCGTCCTTTTTGGGATCGGACGCTTCTCGGTATGTTTTTTCAAAGATTTCTTTTTTCACCGGATAAATTTCACCGCATACCCCTTTTACGATGTAATCGCCTTTGTGGAATTTCATATCGCCTTCCGGGGTTCTTAAAATTCCGTAGCGAACACCTCTTTCAGTTCCGCCCGTAACCATATGCTGCCAAATCTCCGTATCATGCAGTTTACCGATCGTTCCATCCCACTGCAATGCCTTGATTACGAATGGTCGTTTAACGTAACTTTTCATTTGTTGACCTCCCCTTTCAGCGTGGTAGACGGCTTGAATTTCACCGTTTTCGATGCAGGAACGATCATTTCCCGTCCTGTCGCCGGATTAACTCCTCGACGCTCTCCGCGCTCCGTGACAGTGAATTTACCAAACCCATGAATGTCGATGATGCTTTCCTTTGCAAGCTCTTTAGCGATTGTAGAAAACACCGATTCAACCGCCGGGATGGCGTCTTTCTTCTTCATCCCCAGCGTGTCATGCAATGCGTTTACCAAGTCTTTTTTTGTGATCTGATTCATTATTCTTCCTCCGTTCCGTATTTTTTTAACAGATAGTTAACGATCATTAAAATGATGATTTTATCTGGAATATCCGATTTACTTGCTGCCGCTTCAATCAGATTCAAGCCGGTATTAACCACTTCTTCTGTGTTGCCCCTTGATACAATTTCGTAATTGGATGATTCTTCTCCTCTTTCGATTTTTGCGGCGACGAATAAGTCCGCTCCGGTCAATAATTCAATCGCCAATTTTCTCATTTCTTCCGTTCCCAAATCTTGATATTGTTCAATTTTAGCCGTATTCATCTTTTTACCTCCACAATGTAATCTTCCTCCTTTGAGTTGCGGTTTCTCCGCAAATCGAAGTCAAATTCCGTCCCACATAAGCCATCAGACTTCCGGATTTCGACATCATAGCCGGCCTCCGCAAATGCCTTTACCCAGGCGTCTTTGCCGTAGCGCTTAACACGTTTGTGATGGAGCACGGTGTTTCCGTGCAGCTCCATCGCCAACAGCATCCAATCTTCCAAGCTAGGTGTCATGCCTGCACCTTCGCTTTTCCCGTTTCTTCTTCGATGATTTTTAAAGCGTCGTTCAGGATTTGTTCCCCATTTTTCATCGTTTTCAGCCAGATCGACAAGTTGATCACGGCGTTCGCTACGTCTTCCGGATAAACCCCGGCCGATTCGGTACGTGTCTTATACGTACCGTTTTCTTTAAAAAACTCGATTGTTAATGTTCTTTTTTCCATATTTTCCCTTTCTAGAACGGCAGGTCGTCGCTGGCAATATCCAGTGGATCGCCGTAGTCTGCCTGTCCGGTGCCGTATACCATGTTTCCTTGCGCATACGATTGGCTCGGCTGCTGATAGTACGACTGATTCGGATCTACGCTATTCGATCGTGGTGGCCGCTTCTCCTGATACGTTGATTGAACGTTTGTATGGTAGGGGTTATATTGCGGCTGGACATCCGGATAATACCCATTGTTTTCTTCCTGCTTTTTTGACCCCAAGAACTGGATGCTATTGACAAGAATCTCCGTCACATACACGCGCGTTCCCTGCTTGTTTTCATAATTGCGGGTCTGGATCCGGCCTTCAACGCCGATTTGCGAACCTTTGTGAAGGTACTGCGCCATCAGTTCGGCCGTCTTGTTCCACGCCACGCAGTTGATGAAATCCGCGTCTGGGTACCCTTCCTGTTTCACCATCCGGTTCACCGCAAGGGTGAACGAGCAGTTTTTTGTTCCGCTTTGGGTCATCCGAATTTCTGGATCTTTCGTTAAGCGGCCAATCAAATTAACACTGTTCATCAATAATCCCCCTCCGCTCTCTCGTGATTGATTCGATTCTTCTTGACGTACATATCGTAGACTTCCGACATGTCAAACTCGAGATACTGTGTCAGGCCAGCCAAGCTCACAATCAAATCCATCGCGTAGTCGATCGTGGTTGCGTGTTTAAGCACTCCGACAAAATCACGCAGAGTATCATCGAATACAAACTTAATGTCGATCTCGTTCGGATTGATTTCTGCACTATTGGCGAAAGACAAAACGAAATGCCAAACGTCAACTAGCTCTTCAAGCTGTTTTTCTTTATCGACCTTTCCCGGGTTCGCTTTCCACCAGCACCATTTCGGCTTCATTTCGTG
>NZ_CAXHOA010000026.1:0-15700 GCF_964018005.1 uncultured Dubosiella sp. | reverse complement strand
AGCTCTTCAAGCTGTTTTTCTTTATCGACCTTTCCCGGGTTCGCTTTCCACCAGCACCATTTCGGCTTCATTTCGTGGTTAAGCTCACCGACTTCATCGAGAATAGCCAAGAAATACTGCTCTGGCTTCGGATATGCCTTCATCCCCGCTTTTTCGAAAATCGCCACATCCAATTTCTTTTGCATTTTCAGCATTTCACGCACAATATCACTGTTCGTCATCTTCAATTTCCTTTCTAATTCGCTTCATTTTGTTTTTGATTTCTTTACATTTCAGGCACACGTCCGAGATCGGTACTTTTTCGTCTTTGGTTTCTTCGACATAATCTTTCACCATCTGTTCTTCGATGCCTTTCAGCGCCTTCGGAATTGTTAAGTAGTACCCGATGACCTTCGTATTTTCCTTGCCACTCGTTTTAGCGACCATTTTCTTACAACCTACAAACCCGGTTCCATCGGCTTTGATGTAGTATTCGTCGTCGATATATACCATGTTTCCTCCTAAATGATCCCGATCTGGATCATCGACGCATAGGTCACTCTTTCCAGCTCTCGCGGATTCAATGTCCGGATGTAGTTACCAACTTTTTCCTTCGGCACCGTGGTGAGATACTCGCACTTCGCCGTGCTCAATTCACCGGGTGTATTCACCATGAGCTTGACGTGCGTCGGCATCCACTCTTTTTTGTCGTGGGATGTCATCGGGACGACCGTTAAGTCGTTTCCGTGATCGTTACACTTATTGTTTGACAAGATCACAACTGGACGCCGCTTGGTGAGGTTCCCATTTTTCCCTTCGATGCTCGCCCAGTACATCTGGCCGCGAAGGAAAACACGTGAACTTTTTTCTTCCCATACCTCTCTTTTCATCTTTGGATATGGAACTTTTCGTAGTTGATATTGATGTTTTTCTTTTTTCATAATGTTCCTTTCATCGTTGTTTCGTTAATTCGCGTTGTCGCGCCAAAGCCTTTTCTAGCAACTCTGGCGATGGCGGTGTATTCGGTTTATAGTCATACCATTCCGGTAGATTTGATTGTGTTTGCTTTGAATACGATTTACTCAATTCAAACAATCCCCTCCAACATCTTTCGGTCGACTGGTCGATGATTGCGATCTTCTCTCTCTCGTTGTGTCCAATTCGATTCAATTTATTGATTAACCCGTTCAAGGCTCGCTGCGTCGTTACAGGCGCTTTGATGGACCTTCGCATTTCCAAGAAGGCTCTCCACGCTTCCTTCATTTCTGGACCCATATCCGATTTTTCGATTTCTCGGATCGCCGAGAACTTTTCGGCCTTCGGTTCTTCTTTAACCGGTTTGCTTTCTGGTTTCACTTCCACCTTTTTCATGCTTTCGAAATCAATAGAAGCGAAGAAATCGGCGACGACCGTTTCCATCTTTTTGCCTTCTGCGATCAAATGATCGTATACGGCCTTCACCAAAGTTTTGTCCTGGATCTGTTCATATGCTCCACTCAATGCGTCTGCGATCGGCTTCCCGCCTGATTTGATGCCCCAGGTCGTATAGTCTAAGATCGCGATCTCACCGGTTTCGAAGTTGTATTCGATTAATTTGTGGTACTCCACAAAGCGCTTAATCAGCGCTTTTACAGTTTGCTCGTTGTAACCCATGTCGCAGGCGATTTGACGCACTGTCAGCGCGAAAACGCCCAATAACGTTGTCTGCGGGTTTGTGTTC
The DNA here is from genome assembly GCF_964018005.1 of uncultured Dubosiella sp. Taxonomy (NCBI): domain Bacteria; kingdom Bacillati; phylum Bacillota; class Erysipelotrichia; order Erysipelotrichales; family Erysipelotrichaceae; genus Dubosiella; species uncultured Dubosiella sp. Next base: position 14,001 of record NZ_CAXHOA010000026.1, on the reverse strand, counting down.
ACGTAAACCCAAAAGAATTTATCTTCCGCGGTCATGTTCATCTGCATTATGTTTGTCCGCCACATATCGACCGGAAAATTTCTCGTTTTCACTTTGTTCGTTGCCATTAGCTAAGTCCTCCCGCGATCTCAAACTTGACCGCCTCCATACGTTTTTTGATGGCGTTTATTTTTTCGCCAATCGAATCATATGCGATCTTGAAACGTTTCAAGTCGCTTTCTTTTTTCGCCAGCTGCTTCCGGTCATTTTCGTACTGTGCAGCTGCCAATGCTTCAAAGTATTTCATGGCCGGCGGCTTCCCCTCTCCGTTCCAGTTGGTTCGACGAGTTACTATTGCAATATTCTCGTTTGCTTCGAGATTCGCCTTCATCACGACATACTCCTCTGTAAGCCGCGCGATCATTTCCCCAAGCAATACGTTTTGATTTGCCAGGTTCTCGATGTTCAGCGCCATGCCGCCCATCGTGTCCGCATCCTCGTCGTATTTTGCAATCAGCAAATCGAGCTGATCTTTAATTTGTTGGTTTTCCCAATTCTTCAAATTGAATGGATTGAAAAGGTATAACCTTTCAGTTTGAGTGCGCATTGTACATTACCTCCTCATCATCAAATTCCCCGTAAAGGGAGAAGAGATAATGCTTTGCCTGCGCCAGCATTCGATCTCTTCGTGGTGTCTGATCCAACAATGTGTGACATCACCGGCAGACGGTGATTATATTTTTCTCTACTCCCAGGCCGCCTGCGCTGCGTGGAACAACGTGAGCTTCGGGGCGAGCGTATGCATTCCCGCAAAGATGCATCGCCCGCCATCGCGCTCCCATACAGCGTCTTTTACTTCCTTCGGGATGTCGGTTGCTTGGGAGCGCTTCGACTTATACAAAGCTCGGTCGATCCATTACTGGTTCCGAATACGTTTCTTCTGGCTGGATGAATTGTTGTGGAACCTGTTCCGGGATTTGCTGCGGCTCTTGATACATTTCTTCCGGTTGCTGAATTGGCGTTACACTCACTGGCTCTTCCGCCGCATTCATTTCTTCTTGAACGTAAAGGCCGCTCAATTTATCCGGGTACGCATCGCGCAATGCCTGCGAAAGCGCCACTTTACGAATCATCGTTCCCGGCTTGGTACCCCACATACTGTTTACCTCGCCATTTTTCTTACGCTGGACATACTCGTCGAAAGAAACACAGGCCCTATAAGGGTGTGAGCGGTTTTTCTTATAAACATCCGCCCAACCTCCGACTAATTTTTCTCGCTCCTTCAAGTGGAAAGATCCAGGACGGTATTCGATATTTCCATCCTCTTTCACCAAGATGATCCCGGCTTGGTACCCGTCGAAATCCTGCGATTGCTCCGCTCTTTTTTGGATCGCCGCGATCGAAGTTACCGTTTGCGCTGGTTGATCTCCGTATTTGATCAAGTACGCGTCCTTAATAAACGGGTTAAGGCCCATTGCTCTACAAAGGTGAATGAAATACACGATTTCTTGATCTGTCACATTTCCTCCACCACTCACAAGGTTATTGCGAATGATAGAAGGAGACAGTTTAACCTCATCATCCCCAACCATGAATTTCGTGACTTGTTCTGGTTTTCTATTTGCTAAATTGTTTTGTACTTGCATTTTCTTCTCCTTCCAATCTTTCAATTTCGTTTTTAATTTTCTTGTTTACTTCTTTCATGATCGCGTCAAATTCATTTGAAAACGCGATGAAAGCTAAAATGAATTTCTCGGTTTTTTTGATTCCTTCTTTGATTCCGGCTCGACGGCCGAGGTAGAAGCAAATCAAGCCGGATGCCATCGTGGCGGCGATTAGGACTGCCATTTTCGCAATACCTCGCATTTAATCTTGTTGGCAAAGATATAATCCGCCAACGCGTTCATCTGTTCCTTGCTTCCACTGATTCTAAATTCAGCGTTATAGACAATTCCTGACGCCTCATTTGCCATCGGCTGGATATTTGGTTGGATTGGTTGCTGAATCGCGCTAGGATTGTTCGCTACGGCGTCCTGTGATGCCTTTACGGCTTGTTTCGCTGCTGCAATCTTGTCGGCCTCCATTTTTGCCATGACGGGATCCAGCGTTCTGTCAAATACGTCAATGACTTGCTGGCGTTCGACTGGATCCAACGGAAGGAAAGATTCTACAGCCATTTCCTTCATCTGGATGCCTTCGACAAGGCGCGCCATATCCTCTTTGATTTTTTTCAGGCTGGCCGATTTATTCAGCCATTCCTTTTTCTTTACGAGATCATAAGGTCTATCCGACATGGTGTACCAGAGTTCTTCTAACTCCATGTCTTTTTTGGATTTCTCCTCGTCTTCAAGCTGCTTGATTCCAGCGCCGAGATTGTCGGCGTATTCCTTGATTTTTTTCTCGGCCGCCATGATCGCCTTTTTGTCGACTTCCCACGTTCCGAATACCGCCTTTTCCGTCCGCTTACGTTCGTCGCTGATTTGCGTGACTAATTTGTTCAGCGCTGCACGATCTTCCTTCGCAGCGTCGTATACCTCCGGCGTAACGACGTAATTGTATTTTTGGAGGGCTGGGTCGAGTTGCCCCAATACCTCCGCTGCATTCGTTTTGATGACGCCGTTCACGACATCTACCGATAATTCAAATTTCATAAATTGATTTCGAGCGGCGGCCTCTTTTTCGGGATGTAATACCGCTCTATTTCCTCCTTTTCTTTGTCTAACAACCATTTAATGTCTTCTTCGACATTTTCGTTTCTTTCGATCGTCACCTCGATGATCCTGGCGCTTCCGTCTGAAAACCGTAGCTCTGCGGTCAAGATCACGAATTCAAATCCCGTCACGATCAAGCCGTGAAGGACTTGAATGTAATACGCGTCTGGTATGCGATTGTTCCATTGGTTGTAATCGGCTTTGCCGTGAACCAAATGCGTTTTGCATTCCCAGATTCCGCGCGATCCATCTTTTCTAAGTAGCAATCCATCCGGGCTGTATGCCATCCAGTCATACAATTTCGAATCCAAGATGACGTCCGGCTCATACTGGACATCCAGATCGGGATGCTTCAGCGCAAACAGCGCTCTCAAATGCTCCTCGGCTTTAGCCCCGTACTCAATCGCTGGCGACCATATTTCTTGACGCTTTCCTTCGACCTTGTCGTCCCAAAGCTGGGCCTTGGTCTTCCAAGAATTCATACCGATCAAGACCGAAGCATCGCTTCCTCCGATGCGCTTTTGCCGGCGATCAAGCCACTCGCCACGGTCTTTCGAACGCAACACAAGGAAAGCGTATGTTTCTTTATATAAGTTCATTTTTTATCCTTCATAAGTACCCATATTTGTGATACACTCTTGACTAAGAGTTGGAGGTGATTCACGTTGAAGAAACTTTTGACTCTCCCTATTCTTCTGAAATAATTTCGATCCGCATCACGTGCTCGCAGGTGAATGCTTTTGGTTATAGCGACCTGGCAGGCTATGACAGTTTTAAGAAACGCCATCGACAACAAGCTGGAGCTTCAATGATCTTGATTGTTTTTCTTGCAATAGGTACAAGCCTTGAGCAGATGCGTCCTGCTCCAAGTGCAAGAGTGTATCGTTATGGGGTTCACAGAAGTAAACAAATTCGCACCCGTCGGAACCATAACTTCCGTCGGATTTTTTATTTACTTCAGAAAAACAGCTTATCGACTGATGCCTTCGGGAAAGCAGCTTTCAGCTTTTTCATGAACTGATAGCTTGGATTGTTTTCCCCTTGCTCAACTTTTCGATAATACGAGAGTGAAACGCCAATTTTTGACGCCATCTGATTTTGCGTCAGCCTCTTTCCTTCCCGGAATTTTTTTAGCTCGTCCACTTCTCCATCTCCTTCAATATGCGCTCTGCTTTTTCAACTGGAAGCATAATCATTTCGGCGCGCTTGGTGCGTTCCCTGATATAATGTTTCAAATCATCCACGGTGCGTGCTAGGCGATACCCCGGCATGTCCGAAGTGCCAATCACGAAAACGTTCTCGTACGGGCCGCCTGCCACATTAATATCGGCGATCTTGTCGCGCAGGTTGCGATCGCTGACATTTAACTCGTCACATAACTCTTCTCTCGTCATCCAAAAGCGCGTTTCAAGCGCTTTGATGATGCGCTCGTCTACCACAATATACCCCTCGCAATCAATGCGAGGCAGATGCCGATAGACACCATCATGCCTGCCGAAACGGCTAGGAACACCATCGAGATAAGCTCTCGGCGCTCCGCCATTTCCATCGTCACGCGAATTTCTTCGCGCTCTTTTCTGTCTTTTTCCCAATGTTCAACGAAATCCGGAATTAATAAGTCTTTTTTCATAACTTTCCCCTCCAATACGGTGTTTCCAATCTGGATTGGACTTCCTGAATACTTTCAAAACCTTCCGCGATGTGAACCCACATCACTTTTTCTTCAATCGGAATTTCCTTATCGAAAATTCTTTTAAGGTCGCTCTTCATCTTCCACCTCGAAGTCGTTGTAGTCTTCATAGCCACCACGACCCATTTTCATATCTTCGTAATCGCGCATTGCGTCAAAGTCGTACACTAACATCGAATTTATCCCCCACAAAAATGTATGTTTCGTTTCTGTAATTACTTTTGAAAATTCTTCCTTCGATCGAAAGAAATGATCCACCACGAACTTTCATGATTTTCTTTGCGTTTTCTCCGAAGAAAACTACCATAAATTTCGTCTTCTTACCGGAGTGAAATCCATCGTTCACACAAATATAAGCGTAGACACGTTCGATTTCTTCCTTGTCGTTTTCCTTATACCATTTCCTCCGTAAATGCCCTTCCATTTGAAATTTAGTCTCCATGTATCCTGCCTTCCGTCTGGACGTTTTCGCCGGCGTAAATATCTGCATCCACCAATTCAATTTCTCCGGCCCGATTTTCCTCGAATCGCCAACGCCGATATGCGCCCTTCATCTTGAATTTAGGTGGCATTTAATCGAATACTCGCCTTTCCTCGTGTGGCATAATATCTTCATTGGCGAATTCGATTCTCTCCGCTCGTAGATGGAGCGGGCACGACGGATTCATTTTGATATATCCTTTTACCGTTACTGGCGCGCCATATCTGATTCTCGAGGCGATGTATTCATACATCGTTCCGACGAGGATTTCGATTCTGTCGTCGATGTACACCCCTTTGTCGTTCGGGAACTCTGGTCGAACATCGACTCTAATCGTCGTGATCCCGTCTTTTTTCCACATTCTCCCGAACTTTCCTTTCAATTCAAACTTGTTATTTTTAATGTCATTTCCTTTCCGGGACAAAAAAAGTCCCTTGATTTTCGCACTGAAACCTCAAGAGACTCGTTATAATTCATAGATTATCGCCTTTTTTGTACGTCAAAACGGTTTAACAAAAAACCTTTTGTGATACAATAAGGGCGTAATCTCTTTGAGGTTGCAAAAGTTCTTGGAAGCTAGCGTAACTTTGTCGCCAAACTTACTACGTGTTTTAATTAAGTTTTGAGTAACCGTCTTTCGTTCGACCAAAAACATCAGCGGTTACTCTTGTTTTATTTAAAATACTCATTCAGGGCTTGTCTAATCACATCGGATTTTGACAAGCTCTTTTTTTCACAATAGGAATTTAACTTTTCAAGCGTTTCGTCATCTAGTCTTATTCCTATTCGTGTGGACTTTTTAGACCCTATAATCGGTCGGCCCATTTTCTTTTTCGTCGAATCATTCATTTTACCTCGCTTTCTACTTTCGTTCGACATAAGTATCATAAACTTTTGTTCGACATAAGTCAACAACTTTTATCATTTTTTCTCCCCCTCCTCTGGTAAAATGTTTACGAGAAAGGGGGTGAAGATAATGATTTCTTTTTACAAGTTCTATCTTTTTGATGGAAAGCGTTATTTCGCACACGCTAAGCCTATTGTTGATGGAATTGAATTTTCCGATAAAAAAGCATTATTCGATCATCTACAAAATTCTTCTAAGCGGTTTTTTGAAATTGTAGATACCGACGGAAGCAAACATCTGGTTTCATACAGTCAGCTTATTCGTGTCGAAATTCATGAATCATCCTCTTAAATAGGAATCAATCATTTTTAGGATCACTTCTCCGTTTATGCATCCAAACAACGGAGTTAGAATCTTTGCAACCTCGAATTCATCCTTTCCAAGGATTTTTTCCTTTAATCGGTCTACTAGAATTTCGATACTTGCATCAGGATCCTTTTTAGCCAATTCGTCCGTCAGCGAGTTGGCTTTTTCCAGTTTTTGATTGATGCGAGTGATTTGTTCCTCGTATACATTCAATCCAACGAGATTAAGTTTCACGTCGATTTCTTTTGGTTCGATTGTGACCATTCTGCCATCTCCTTCTCCGCCGCTTCGACCTGCGCCTGAATTTTTTTTGTTCAATTCTTCCGCCTCTGCTTTTGCCTTCACGTTCAGCTCGTAATTGTGAACAGCCAATCGGTGGCTATCCTCCAAGATTTTGAGTTCACGCTTTTGCACCTTCACCAGCTCGTCAAATGACTTGGCGATGCGGTCAAGGTACTTTTCGCACTTTTCTGTCATCGTTTTTTTTCTCCTTCTTCTCCCTATCCTGCTATACTTCCAGATGGAAAGGGGGTGTAAAAATGTCTATCTCTCACTTTAAAATCCAAACTTTGGGCGATGAGGGGTTTTCTTGCCTTAACAAAATCCCTATCATTGATGGTCAGAAATTCGATAGCGTCACCGAATTGTTCGAACATCTGAACGATTCTCGTAACGATTATGTCCTCGTTTATAATGATCTATCGCATCAAAGCCACATCTATCCCAAATCCTCTATTCTTAGAATCACCGTTACCGAATACGAAGAATCTTAAGAATATCCATCGGGCAAGGTAACAACGCCCGTTCGATAATCTCCGCCTTTTGATACGAAGAAAGAGGAGCGATTGTTTCGGCCAGTTCATCTGCCAATGAATTGGCTTTTTTTATGCGCTCTAGATACCGGTATTCTTCCTCCGATACCGTCCGCACTTTCTTTGCTTCTTCCATAGTGCATCCTTTCTACAAATCTCTTGAGGTTCAGTTGTCAAATATCGAATATTTTGAAATTTGTTGAAATCTACAAGCATCTCAAACTCAAACAAACATCAAACATAGATGCCATAAGCATCTAACCTAAACCCGATCGGCCGGTTGGGCTTTTCAACCGGCGCAAAAGCTAGAAATTAAAGTCGTCAGCGTTGTGTGGATTTGTTGTGTGGGGTAGCTTTTGATCGGATTCAGGTTAGGTGTTTACAGCACGCAAGCACCTAATTCCCAAGCGCCCGTACATTCCCCGCCGCGTTCGGGAAAAACTCAAGATAGATTTTTGATGGGATCACGGACTTGCCTATCAGCTTTGATTCGTAGGTATCCCGGAAAGCCACGCCTTCCACCTTCTCCGCGCGCAGCGTCCGAAGGATGTGATACGCCTTCGACTTCGAGACGCCGTTGATCTTCATGACGTCATATACGTTTAAATAAGATTTCATAGCATTCCTTTCTTACTGTGGCAAAATATATCGAATTGGAACTTACCGTTGAGGAGGCTGAATCCCTGACTCAAACGCCTTAATCGCTTCCTCAAGCTCAATCCGCTCTTTTGACACCTTATATACCGTATTGACGAAATCTAAATCATCGCCTCCAGCAATCATTTCGATGATTGCTTTTTTCGTTTCTTTGTCCGTATCTACTCCACCCACCTAAACAATTCGTCTATTGACATATTCGTTTTCAAGATATGCTTTGTTTTCCTACATTCCGTCAAAGTCCAATCGACTTTTCTTTTAAATTTGTCGTAAATTGTAGACACTCCGATCCCCAACTCATGTGCTAATTCCTTTTTTTGCATTCTATTTTTTAAGAGTTCGATTTCCAAATTCTCATACATCGGATATACCTCCTTTGCCAAAATTGCGTTATTTCGCATTTACATCCCTAGTATAATCCGATATTACGCGTTTAGTCAACCCTTTTTCCTTAAGAATTACAGTTTACCGCATCGTCTGTATGGATTTATAAAAATTATTCAATTAAAATAAATCTAGGAGGAAAGGACGATGAGTGTTGAAGAAAAATTAAAAAACCTAATCATCGAAAGATTTGATTCTGTCAAGCGTTTTTCAAACGAAATCGGAATAAAATACACTACACTTGACACTATGCTGAAGAAAAACATTGGAAATGCCGGTGTATCAAACGTTATCAAGATATGCCGTGCACTCAACATTGACATTGATGCTCTCGCTGAAGGCAGAATCGAGCCAAAAAGGAAAATAAAAACCGATCTTACTTTTGCCGAAGATTCCTTCTTAAGCAAGTATAGATCTCTCTCGACCTATGACCGCGAAACTCTGCTATATTTGACAAACCGTATACTCGATCGCATTCCTGAAACTCAAATAATCAAAGAGGAACCGCTGCGATACATCACAAGGCCAGCCTATATGATCTCTCCATCCGCTGGAACGGGTCAGTGGCTTCCTGATGACCTCCCTATGGTCGATATTCCGGTTCCCGATACTCCGGAGACGGAAAAGGCAGATTTCATTCTAAAAGTCTTCGGGAAGTCTATGGAGCCAAAATACAAAGACGGCGATCTGGTGCTTGTCAAAAAAGCGGATGCAGTCGACATAGGAAAAGTTGGAATATTCGTCGTCAACGGCGAAGCGTTGATAAAAGAATGCCGAGATGGAATATTGCATTCCATCAACCAAAATTACGGCGATATAATTTTAGAAGATAACGATACAGTTCGTTGCTTAGGTGAAGTGATTGGAACATTAAATAAAAAAGGAATTATTTTAAACAAGACTCAATAAAAAATGAGTCTTTTTTATTATTTATACTATCTAAATTGATTAGTAAATAAAAAGAAAGATTTAAATATATATTAAAAGATAAATATATACTCTTACCCCTACCGGTATACGAATCGTAAACGTACCGTCTACGACTCGGAAAATGGGCTTTAAATCCCCATTTTATCGAATTGAATCATTTATTAACACATAGCGTTAATATTTACGAAAATTCGTTTTTCGCTCTCTTTTTTACCCTTCGAAAATGCCCTTTACGAGTCGGTTACGATTCGTTACCGAGCCGTAAAACACAAAAAAAAGAGAAGCAGATTCACCGCTTCTCTCAAGTTTACCTCCGGAAAGACAAACCCCATTTAGCAATATTATACATATTTTATCAAATAAAAAAAGATTATATTTTATCGTTGTATCTGATAGAATAAGTATATAGGAAAGGAATTATTTTAATATGAAGAAAATTTTATTTTTATCAATTCCCTTTTTGTGCTCGGTCTTTCTGGTTGTGCTCCGAAAGAAGATTTCTCTTTTGCTGATGATCCTTACCATGTTGAATATGGAACGGAAATCACTGAAGACGTTTTAAAGGATAATCTATTGAATGCTGATATTTCAGATAGTGAAATTGAATTTTCCATAGACGGAAGAAACGAAGTCACAAAAAACTATCTCCCAATCGGCGAGTATACAGCAACTTTAAATTCGGAAGGGTTTAATCAAAGTGAACTAAAAATCGTTATTGAGGATACAACACCACCCGTTTTGAAATCATCTGAAAATTATTCTTTTACCAATGAAAATAATCACAATTTAAAAGATTATGTATATTTCGATGATCCCAGCGAATTTACAGTTGACATAAAGGAGGATGACACAGACTTAAATGTTCCTGGCAAATACACAATCCACGCCACTGCAACAGATTCATTAGGAAATAAATCTGATGAAGTCACGATAAATATAGAAGTAATTGATTATAAAGAGGCCGAAAAGAAAAAAGCAGAAGAAGAAGCGAAGAAAAAAAGCGGAAGAAGAACAAAAACAAAAAGAAGAAGCAGAAAAGAAAAAACAAGAAATGCTTGACGCTCCGATTACCGACGATCAAATCAGCGATGCTGAAATAGCCTCTATGTTTTTAATTGAGCCATATGTAACATATGCTGATTCATTAGAATGGCCTTCTTTCGTTGAAAGACTTGATGGTGCTTGGAAAGTATCTAAAGATAACGATTATATTACTGTTGTTTCTTTCTTTAATGCTGCGAATGGGTTTGGTCAATCAAAAAAATATCCTTTTATTGCACAATTCAAATTAAAAGATGATGGATCAATCGGCGATGCAATAACACTTGTGATTGACGGAGAACCTATCTTCGGAGAAGTTCAGGTATATGATTTCGAAAATTCAAACTACGATATTTATAATTAGTTAATTTTTTCGAACAAGCAAAACTCCCCTATTGGGAGTTTTTTCTTATCCAAAAATCCTGTTCATCATCCCCACCAAAGCATAGTCGGATATTTTGTCGGATATTATCAAGAAACAATGCACAAAAAGACAAAACATAAGCCAAAAAAGCACTTAAAACATATAAAAAACACTTTTAAAAAAATCCCACCGTAGAAACGCTTCACAACGTATATGCGCACTGGTTTAAGGCCGGAGATCAAGGAATCATTGATTTTATGAATAGTGACAATTAAAAAGGAGTCAAAACGACTCCTTTTGTTTTATCCAAACATTTTATCAAATAACTGATTCCAGTTTTTGTAAAATTTCGTCTGCTCGTCAATGAGCTTGTCCACAGTTTCCTGATTCGGGAATTGTGGAATCTCCGGTTTTGGCTGCTCCGGCTCTTTAACCGGATGCGAAGCCATTTCCGAGAAATCCACGTAGCATACGTTTTTATCGTATGGAATCGCGGTGTACTGGTATAGAACGCATTTTCCGGAGAAATCCTTTTGGAGCGTACCGTCGTTGCTGCCCCAGTCGGCGTTCCATTTCGGGTATTTATCGCCGCAGAGAACGAGGTTTGCAAACCACCATGTACTTGAATAAATGCCCGTGTAGTACCCTTTGGATTTGACATAGTCACAGAAAATCTCGCAAAACTTCGTGCAGTTCTCTTTTGTCAGCGCACCGCGGTTTTCTTTGTACTTGTCAGCGTCCTCCATGTCGTACCAGACTCCCAGAGGCACATCAATGTCTTTGATAGCCTCAAGGATATACTGCGCTTCCTCGAGCGCTTGCTCATTGTCCAGTGCGTAAGAATAGCAATACACGCCGAAAGGAACTCCTGCTTCTTGACACTTTTTGACATTTTCAGCAAAAAGTTTGTCCATATTCGTGCCGAAAGTGGCCCGAATGATGACAAATCCCTGCCCTTTTACATCAAAGTTTGGGTTATGCTCCGAAATGTCGCAGCCCCACGCTTTGACGTTTTTATCCAATTTTGGTTCTTCCGGCTTTGGATCGGCTGGCTTTTCAGGATTGGATGGTTTGACTTCCTCGACTGGCCCGCAGTCGGCCCATTTGTCTTTGCCATACTCTTCCGATCCAGATACAGCAATAAAGAAATAGTCGTTGCCTTGCTTGCGCACAACATAGCGATGCCCATTCCCTATATATTTATATTGGTAAATGACGCTGTCGCCAGTCTTGAACGTCCGCACGACTTCGCCTTTCGGGCCGCCTTTTCTTTCGCGTACGTCGTCGACTGTGAACGTCGCTTTGCCGTCTTCCTGGATCAAATCTTTTATAATATCTTTACTTTCGTCAATATCGACTGGTTCCGCCCACTTCTCTACTCCGTACGTTTCCGCTCCGGAAATAGCCAAGTAGATTTTATTCGGTCCCTCATTCCAAACGATATATCTATGGCCGTTACCAACATATTTATATTGATACTTTACAATATCTCCCATTTTATATTGACGGACAATATTACCGGTTGGACCATTTGCCCGAGCATTGATTTCATCAACTGTGATTTTCATTGCCCCATTTTCTTCAATAAGTTTTCCATTTGTATCCACCGGCGTTGGGTTTGTCGTGAATCCCTTATACCGCAAAGCGCCTAAGGCTCCAGAACACGAAATGCTTGTGAGTACACCAGTGGAATGAGCGGTACCCTGATTAGAACCTAAGAAAATACCGCGATTGGCTGGATCACTAGGATCATCTTTTACAAACATTGCCACGTGAGAAGATGGACATTCCATTGCGCCTTTTGCCCAAAGAACAATATCTCCTTCCTTCAAAGTTCCAGTTATGTAATCGAAGTACGGCGCTAGTCCTAATGCATCGCGTCGATACCATATTTGATCGGCATATCCATCACCACCGATTGGACGCGTTGGGTTTGGGTACCCAATGTCTTTCAAAAAAATTTTATACAAGTCAACGCATTGGATGCCTGCTACTCCGTCAATATCGTATATAGTCCCTATATGGCTATTGATCCAATTCGTAGGATTGATCTTAACCAATGACATCTTCAATCACTCCTTTATATTTTTTGCTTTTTCAAAAAGAAAATCGTCAATCTCTTGCGCGCTTTTCTCTAACTGGATTTGATGATTTCCGTCAACCAGATGATGCGTAACTGCGCTCAAAGACCGCATGATTATTCCGTTCATGGACTGTTGCTTCAAAAGCGACTCACTATCGTTTAGCAGTTTGGAATAATTGCTTTGAATCGCTTCTTTGACCCCTCTAACCTCTTCGTCGTGCTTATCATTAAGCTCCTTAACGCTTGCGGTATTCTTGTCGATCTTTTCGTCAATGGCGTCAAACTTCTTTTTGACGAACTTTTCATAAGCGCCATAAATCACGGTTAGCGACGTTAATACGCTAGCAATCCATACAAGGGCTTCTTTTAAAGATTCGAACATTATTTTTCTCCATCTTCTTAGCTTTTATCTTCTTTTTCATGAACATTCGTGTTAGTGCTTAATCCCTCAATCGTCCGAGTAAAGGTTTGATGCAGACCGACCGATGCCAGGCCGGTAATGGCTCCCTGTGCAATGATTCCAACATCGAAAGACCACTTCATCCAGCACGTCAGCACGATCCCGAGGAACATTAACGTCAACGGGATGTAGTCGTGTGTTTTATTTTCCACGAGCGTCATATGCTTCCAGACATATCCGACGCAAAGACAGATAATCAAAACAGAAGGTTCGATTAAATTCATGATATTTTCCATAGTATCCTACTATCTAGGGCGCTTTTAATGTCTTCCCGGGACGAAAGGACTGAAAACATGAAATATAAAGATTTATTAGATCGCTGGCTCGAAGACCAACGTACCTACCAAAAATATTCGACTTATTCCCTTTACTATAATTTGTGCCAAAATCACATCATACCCGCCCTTGGCAGCATCGACATAGAGCACATTAATCAAGATATTGTGCAAGAATTTATCCTGCAAAAGCTGGATCACGGCAATCTTGTCGACGGCTCCGGACTGTCTATGAAGTATGTCAAGGATCTACTTTGCATCATCAATTTGACTCTAGGGAAAGGCCTGGAAATCAGGCTTCCATACGAGTCCCCGAAGCAAATTGAGATTTTCGAGAAAGACGAACAAATCGCCTTAATCAATCATTTGCAATCGAATATCAATCCGCGCAATTTCGGAATCCTGCTCTGCATCCATACGGGAATGCGCATCGGCGAGCTGTGTGCGCTGAAATGGAGTGATATTGACCTCATGAACCGGACCGTCAAAATCGACAAGACAATGATTCGCACTTATACGAAGCTGGATGGATCGGTGCTACGCGTGACGCCACCGAAATCCAGATCGAGTAATCGCGTCATCCCGCTTAACTCCACGATCATGTACTATGCCAACCTATTGCAGTGTGACGATGAAACCTATGTGATAAGCGGTTCCGATCACTATATCGAACCTAACAAATACAGGCTGTACTACAACCGCATTCTCAAAAATCTAGGAATCGAACACAAGAAATTCCATTCACTGCGTCACACCTTTGCGACGCGATGCATCGAGTGTGGCTGCGATTACAAATCCTTGAGCCAGCTCTTAGGCCATTCAAACGTCGCCATTACAATGAATCTTTACGTCCACCCGCAAATGGAGCTGAAAAGAAAGTGCGTTGAATTGCTTGTCGAGTATTACAAGTAAATGTATGTC
>NZ_CAXHOA010000025.1:0-25054 GCF_964018005.1 uncultured Dubosiella sp. | reverse complement strand
GACATACTATTACTACCATCATTTCCGGTACCCACACCGACTAAACACCGACCTTGGCCAAACTGCTGCCACGTACCGCCCAGGAACGTTCCCGGGTTCGTACCATTGACATTCAGATAGATCGAACCGACAGGCCACATGGAGTCGAGCTTCTTTTTGTCCGCCGCACTCATAAGGCCTGCCGCCGATTGCGTCGCTGCTGCGTAAGTTGTATTGGCATCGTCGCGCCATGCAGGGTTTCCGCTTCCATCGGTTTTCCAGACCTTATTGGCTTGTCCCGATCCCGAAGCGACGTATCCCTCGCTTGTAGAACTGTTTGCTTTCCAGGTGTTCGTATCCGTGAATACGGCGTTCGATGGGACAGCCTTCGAAACTGTAACGTCTTTCCATGCTCCCCATTTTCCGTTCGTTTTCGCACGCATTCTTTTTGGAATAGCGTAAGCATCAGTGCTCGCGGTGAATTTGAATATTTCTTGGATTACGTAATTCGTGTTATGCGTGGTCACACGACCAAACCACGATGTATTCGCGTCCGGAGCATTTGAAGCGTTATACGCCATATACAAACCATTCGTTACCGCTGCGTTCCAGTCCGCGATCGTGGTGCAACGATCGGCTAGTTTGAATGTTGTGCCGCTCAAAGCCAGCTGCGCACCAGCGCTATACGTCGTGTTCGGAGGCGTCGCCCATGTTCCATCGCCGCGCATGTACTGGCCTGTATTGCCACTAAGTTTTCTCAAAAGGCCATCGGCTGATGTCGATGCCAGACCATACGTTGTGTTCGTGTCAGTCCAAGGCACATTGACGTACATCTGCTCATTGCTAAGCTGCACGGGGTAGTTTTTACCGTTCGCCGCATAGCCAATCTTCACGCCGCCTCGAGCCGACGCAGATGCCAGCGGTAAAGAATAAGCGTTTGCTCCACTGGCGATTCCATCCAATTTCTTTTTGTCCGCCGCACTCATAAGGCCGGACGCCGATTGAGTTGCCGCGCCATATGTCGTGTTTGGAGGTGTCGCCCATGTTCCATCGCCGCGCATGTACTGCGATGTGCTACCGCTAAGCTGCTTCAAAAGCCCATTGGCGGAGGTTGTAGCGAGTCCGTATGTAGTATTTGCGGGTGTAGCCCATGTACCGTCGCCGCGAAGATAAAGCCCTTGCTGTCCTTTCGCTGGTGCCGGGACAAGGCCGGACGATCCATTCGCTTCGGCAGTCGCTTTACCGAATACTGAATAGGTTGTGTTGGTATCCGACCACGGGACGTTGACGTACATCTGCTCGTTGCTAAGCTGTACAGGATAGTTTTTACCATTTTGAGCGTAACCTATTTTTACGCCACCTCGAGCCGACGCAGATGCAACCGGAAGCGAGTAGGTTGTGTCCTGCGTCGTGATCGTCCCCGTCGTTCCATCGCCTTTTGTATACGTGATCGTGCGACCACTTACACTCAATCCTTTGATATACGTGGTGTTGATTTGCTGACCGGCCGAATCTTTCGCGGCCTTTGTCGCAGTATCAGCGTTCCCCTGTAGTGCGCCGATGAATTTAGGCGCTGTAAGATTTCCCGACAGTGTGCCGCCAGTCAAAGGCAAATAGCCGTCCATCGTGGCTTTCGTGGTTCCCATGACCTCCCACTTGCCGTCAATCCACATATACTCGTCATAAATGTTCGTTCCCGATGTGTTTGTGTTCGGGATCATATAGATGACGTTCGTTTCACCGGTGGCCGGAAGGGCGGTTACTTTCTGATACCTCAAATGCCCGGCGTTAGCGATCGCTGTTTGCACCTGCTGGGCGTTCTGGTATCCGTAGGATTCGATCTTAGCCTTTACCTGATCCGCCGTTTGATACCCTTTCGAGGTGACAATATCGTTGACCTGCGATGCGTTTTGATAGCCGTAAGATTCGATTTTCGTCTTTACCTGATCCGCATTTTGATAGTTCGCGTCATTGGTAAATGCCGAAACGTTTTTCGGAATCAGTGCCTGAACCTGCTCCGTGTTTAGGTATCCATAACCTTCGACAATCGTGCGCACTTGCTGCGCGGTCTGATAGCCGTAGGATTCGACAGTCTCCTGTACCTGCGCCAGCGTTTGATAACCATACGATACGATGATGTCGCGGACTTGGTCTTCGTTCTGATAGCCATACGAAAGAATCTTGCTTTCGACCTGCGCGGCGTTTTGATAGTTTGCATCATTCGCAAGCTGTGATACCTTCGTTGGAATCAAGGCTTGAACCTGCGCGGTATTCAGGTAACCAGCGTCGTTTTCAAGCTCTGACACCTTCGAAGGAATCGACGTCGACAAGGCATATTCGCTTAGATCAATGTTTACACTTCGATCGGGATAAATAGTCAGTGGAACGCCATTTTTTTTTACCGATAAGATCGGGACTTTCACGTCGACGATCCCGTTGGTCATTGGCAGTTTTTCGCCATTTTCCCGGATCTCCGTTGGCACGATCAAGTCGATTTCCTGATTTTTGTCCATTGCCACCGGCGCGCCATTCAGCTTGATTCCCTTCACGTACTTTGTCAAAAGCACGCGAAGGTCTTCCTGCTCGATGATGTCGCCTGTGATATTCCCCCATTTGATTTTCAAATCAGAATGATCGTTCACGTGGACAATATCGCGGCCGTCATACACATAGAATTGTCCGTCCGGCGTGATCCAGGCCGTATTCCGGTTCGGATTGCTGATTTCATTCACATCATTGACTGGAACGAGCCAGTATTCACACTCTTCAATCGGAATCTTTATTTGTGGTTTCGCGCAAATCGGAAGTGCTGCCATCGTCTTTCACCTCGCTTTCAGCTTTCAGAATGTCACTAAAGCAAGACGCGCATTCCGTGATCGTGACACCGAGGAACTTCGACATCGCTTTCACGAAAAGTTTGTTCGCCTGCTGGTATATATAGAAAAGGTTTTCGTCGTCCTCGCTGGCCTGCCACGACTCGAATGCCGTGTACATCGCCAGCCCAAGATGTTTGACAAGACACCAATATTCTTTGTTCCCAGCCGGGTACATTTCATACAAGGAAAGCATGGTTTCTCGCCGTAGCTGCGCATACTCGATCAAATCTTTTCGCAAGTCTTCGATGTCTTTCATGAAGTCCTGCACGTTGTCCTCGGGTACCATCCCGTTTTCAAGCTCGGAAACCTTTTTCTCGATCGTCGTTTTGACATGAAGTTCGCAACATCCGAGTTGTACGAATGTCCGAATCATTTCTTCGGCGATACCGTTTGACGCGTTTTCGTTTTTCATATTATGTCTCCTTGTATTTTTGTACCTTTTTCCAGTCTTCCAATTTTCTGTTCTTTCGCTCCTGCACGATCGCTTTGGATCGCAATTTCAAAAAGGAAATGGACGTCTGGTAGTCGTGCGGATGGGATGCGATATGATTGGCCATCCGATTTAGTTTTTCTTCGTATTTCATCCCGTTACCTCGCTACGTGGCTGTATTTCAAGTAGTTTACGAGCGTCACCTGAAAAGGCCCATCGGCCGTGATTACGACTTTCTTATAGCCGGCACTCAAGACTTTCTGGCGCTCCTCTTCGCTTAGCAGGCCGCACGCTTGCAAGACGTCATAGTTTGCTGTCCCGGCGTTCGGGTACGTGCCGTTTCCATTGATCCAGTGCCCGTCGTACTGCGCTTTGAAATACGGTGTCAAGTCGACGCCCTCGATCGTGACTTTCATATTGGCAGGATTCGACGGTACCAAGGTGATCCCGTCCTCGGTTGCCACGGGAATTGGCTGGACAATGAGTTTAAATTCGAAGCGTTCGTAATAGACTAAATCCTGCGATATAGAGATACCGACGACGGCTGGATTGGATTGATTGCCGTTTCGGGTAAATTCGTATCCGTAGAAATCGACGGTATGGTACCGGCGCTGTAAGGTGTCGCGCCGCTGCACTTTTCGTACGTTTGACACGTTGTACGATAGAATATCAATCGCTTTCTGTATCTGCACGTTCCTGTACCTCCCTGTCAATTCGCAAGAATTTTTCCAGCGTCAAAGTTCCGATCTCGACGCCGTTGCGATCCCAGCTCCGGCTGAGTTTAGTGATATACCACCAATCATCCAAAGCAATGAGCTTTTTCATGTAATTCGAACATGATCCGAGCTGATATTCGTCAAAGTCATAGTCGAGCCGGATTTTATCGCCGACATTCACATCAGCCGGAATCGCCGTCGTCGTCACTTCGACTTGATATACACGACGCGAATTGATTAGTTTTTTGACCGCCGTTTTATAGGCTACCTTGGCCGCCTCGATGCGATCCTCGTTTGTGATTGGCTTCGAACCATTATTTCCATTGACTGTATCGGAAACAACTTCTTTTTCATCCTTCCACAACTCTTTCTTAACTCGGAGATACCCGAGGATATTGCCCATCCCGATATTCGCCACGTTGCAATGCGGGTAAGGTTGATTCTGGCCCAAGAAAGACGATCCACCGACGTACATCGCGACGTGGGAGTACGGCGTATCGCCGCCTTTGCTCCATACAGCGAAGTCGCCGTATTGCTGATTTCCCGGCGTGATATAGTCGAAGTATGCGCCGTATCCTAAAACATCCCGGTTGTACCAGATCCATTCAGCATAGCCATCGCCGCCAATCGGACGCGTCGGGTTCGGATAACCGACCGTTTTCAAACACATCTTCCAAAGATCCACGCATTGCGCGCCAGCCACGCCATCAATATCAATCGACTTGCCGTTCCATTGATTGAAAAACTCATGGGGACTCCATACGCCGCTTAGCACGATCTCGGTGTCGACGGTACCGTTTTCCGACGTGTCATCTTCCAGCGAGAAAGGACTTAAATCTTCAAACGCAAACGTGTCTTCAATGTATATTCCTGATTCCATCGCCACAGATTCCGTGTCGATGACTGAATACTCTGTATCGTTGTTCGGTCCTAATTCCGGGAAATCCTGGTAGTTCTGATAGTCGCGTTCGTTGTTGATACCGGTGCGCAATATCACGACTGGAAACTTCGGATCCTGCAATTCCTCGTCTTCGAAAACCTCCCGCAGGCTCAATGCTGACATTCCGTTGTCCGACTTGTTGCCGTATACCGTCGCGATGTTGACAACGTTGGAAAAATCCTCGTTGATTTTCGGTTCTTCGATGATTTGTATGTTTTGCGGACCAGACCGCATGACAGACACTCTGTAAGGCTTGCTATCGCCAAACTTTCCGATTTCCACAACTTTGTCCGCCGAAATATTGATGCGCCACCACAAGTCCTCTGTATGCTCTACGGTCTGCGTCAGTGCTTCCAGTTTGTTTTGGCGAGAGTAGACATAATCGACGTTTTCCTCGCTTGCCGCCTGGTCAAATCGCATATCCCACTCTTTCCCATATCGGATGTCCTCGTCGTCGTACATGTCTTTGATGGTCGTGTCCTTGATCGCGTAGTTCGTAGGGACCTGCCGGTATTCCCACTCGTGAAAGATATGGACAAAAGACACGTCGATGGTCCCTTGTACTGTATCCGCTTCTACGGATTGCACGGCGCCGCGAAAGATCAAGCCATTTTCAAAGGTGATGCGAATTTCTTTCCGGCCGGACAAATACTGGATGTACGAGATCGGCAAGGTGATGGAAGCCTGCGGCATGTCCATTAATTCGATTTCAAAATCGACTGTATTCAGTATCTTCGTAAATCGTTTAATGACGCGCCCGGCGTCCAATACTTCGAAAAGCATCTACTCACCTACTTTCGACTGTCCCTTCCACTTCCCGCCTTTGCGAATCCGCGACGTTCCGGCGTTGTCTTTTCCGGCTTGATCGACGGCGTACTTTGGCACGTCTTTCCACTGACCACCGCTACGTTTTTTGAAAAACCCGGTTGCGCGATCACATGACAAGAAGCGCCCGTTTTTCCGTACGGCCCACGGTCTGAAATCTGGAATGATCTGCTGGATGGAGTAAATGTTTTGATGCGGGAAGGTCGCCTCTTCACCCATCAGCTCGATCTTTACGTGCGTCGTGTCCTTCGGAAGTTGGAAAAACTGCGTCCACTGTGAGGCGCGCGCCGTCACGTCCCATCCGGCTTTGTAGATCATCGACCACGTATCCGGGTGCGAAAAGATAAACTGGTTATAAATCTCATTCCAACTCGCTTGATCATTGTTTGACGTCGAAACGACCAAGCGGTACCGATAGTTTCCTCCGAATGGCACGTAGGCCTGATTCGGACGATATGCGCCAGCGTCGGTCACGGCATACGGTACAAGATCGAGTTGAAACGTAACGCCGTAATTGCCGTCATCGCTGAAATGGATCCCCCGGCCAAATCCGGCCGCGTGTGCTGTGTCCAGCGGCGCGCCATACGGGCCGGTCGAATTGGGACTGCCGCCCAAAACGACGTTATTGTATGGCCCAGTGTTGTTGTACGCGCCCCAGAAATCCGCCCAAGCCATTAAACGCCTCCGGCCAGATCATTTTCGGTAGCATTATTCGACGTACGGATGAACGAGTTTCCATCCGGCGTTCCGCCAAATACGTTGATGTTTCCGGCCGCAATGTGACGTCCAGCGACGAAGTTTCCGTTCATTGTCGTGCCATCTGGCTGCCATGCGCCGGACTCTTGAAGATTGACAAGAATCTTCATGAGCGCATCCTCAATATTTGATACTTTGGCGCTGATTTTGTTATCTTGACCGTCGACATAGCTTCTTAAGTTGTTGATGGTCGTCGTCAATGTATCGCAGCGCTGATTCAGCTTTTCAATTTCTTTCCACAGCGCGTCAAGGCCGCCATTTAACGCTTTCCATAAGGCTTCGATTTGATCCCATTGCCCACAGTCGGAGTGGATCAAAAGCTCGTACATAATTCCAGCGTTGTTTGTGATCGTGGCGTAGGCTTCCTGCCAATCGCACTGATTGTACATAGAGGCTTTCTCATTTTCGCCAAAGATCAAGCAGTCATTGGCGTTCTGCAAATCCTCGCAGTTTTTTCGCTTGTCGTTTTTGATGAATCCAGTATTGTTGTAAAATCCATTTGCGACGTCATCTGTCACGCCGTGGACTAGAAAGTCATGAGCGTACACTTTCAAGTCTTCGCAAGCGGCGCATGGATCTTTGTATTTCTCTGCCATATGACCTCCTAGCATGTCGGGATCGCCGACACGTTTTTATTGCTAAAGCGAACCTGCAAAATACAGTGGGTGTCGATGACCCAGTCTCCTACGAAATCCGCGAATGTGATCCAATCTGTCGACTGTCCGGGAGACAGGCTACCTTCCTGTGAGTAGTTGATCGTCTTGTCGATCACGTCGGTAAACGAGGCGTGCATATTGTTTTTCTGATACACGATCGAGCCGGAAGAGTTCGGGACGCGCAGGATCACGCTTGGTTCGCTGACGGTTCCATCATGAGATTTAAAGGTGTATACGCATTTCTCGATGTACACCGAGCTGATGCGCCACGTCGCCACTTTTCCGTCGCTAGGTACCATACAAAAATTGACTTTGCCCGTGATCGAGCCGCGGCCATATTCCTGCGTGCCTTCGGCAACCCAATCGACCCAGTCGTATTTCCAGTTTCCTTGTCGGTCGATGGAAAGGTTCAGTCCCTGCATAGTTTGTAAGATTTGCGGTCGGGCCTCGACGCTGATATTTTGGAGCGCCAAGGCATTGATTTGATCCTGTAGGCCGCACACGGCGCAAATCAAGGCATCATTCATCGTCGCAAGATTTTGGAGCATCTCCCCGGTGTATTCCTTCCACTCGCATTCCGAATAAGCGCCAATCTTTTCCAGATGGCCCCAATTCAAGCAGTCATTTATCAGATCAAGGTCTTTGCAGTTGTTCGACTTCCCGTTCAGACCCTTGTTTCTTTTCAAGGAGTCACATACGGCCGTCGTCACTCCGTTTTCGTAAAAGTCCGTGTTGTTTTCCATCAATTCACGGCACACGGTACAAATATCTTTGCTTGCCATATATCCTCCTATGGTTTGATTTCGTCGATGTCGATATAGATGCTGGCGTCGCCGCAGCATGAGTTTTCGACGATGATTCGATTCTCTCCGCAGTGGACACGGAAGTACTTTTTCTGATGGTAGATGATCTTATCCATGTCGATTGGCTCAAACTCGCAGCACAAATCCTCGGTATAATACGCGCTGCCGTCCGGCCGAATCTTGATCCATCCGTCGTAGTCGCCCTTGATTGTGATCGAAATGTCATTGATCGTGATTTTTGGGTCTTGGAAAGTCCCTTGCAAAACGACGTCCACGCCATCAGTATTTAGGATCGTATTGGAATATACCCGGCCGGCGATGACCGCCGAGTCGATGTAGTCTTTGCTGATCTTGGTCCCCCAGTCATTCTCGCCGAATATCTTCCGGCCGGCGCGGCAATCGTAGATGATTTTGTACGACTTCCCGCATTGGGCGAAATTATCCAATTCCTCCTGACTCATACCGCACAGCGAATTTTCCTCCACGGCGTCGCCGCAGTCGCAGAAACACGTCGTACACGTATTTTCAGGCCCAGACGAGCACGTGACACAGCACGACAAGCAATCGTCGACATCTCGGAAATCGTAGCATTCCACGACGTCGCAGGAGTCGTACGGGAGAAGAAAGGTTCGCCGCTTCTTCGCGATGTGCCAATATCCTTCCGGAAGAATGAAATCGACATCTTTCGATAGGAACCCGATGTACTTGTCGTATTCCTCGCCGCCCGATTTCAAATAGGCATACGCCCATAGCAAGACGCCGTCCTGGATCGCCCAGATTTTCCCCGGCTTAATAAGATTCAAATTCAAAAAATCATTGATAAAGCGCCGGTTGTCGCGCGGGAAAAGTCGATAGTCTATATTCAGCGACAAGGAAAGTTCCTGCTCCGTCAAAAATAGCTGATCTTCTTTCAGCGGTAGATAGCTTCCATGCCCGAAAGAGTATTCCTGCGTATCAATCTTCGTATCCCATTGCAGGGAGGCCGAGGTCAATTCCTCGGCGCTTGCAATGACGATGTCGTTGTATTGGAGATATTGCCTTACTGGGTTGTTTTCTCTACATTTCATCGCATACCTCTCAAGAATCTATTCGCGCGAATCTGCTGCGACCGACGACTATGCGATTCATTGATTTCCACTTTTCGGTTGTCGTTCGTCGTATAGTTGTTCGTGATGTACTGGTTATTTGTGATCGAGTGCGATTCACCGAATCTCGCCTGCATCGCATGATAAGCGCCTTTCAAATCCATCTGATTGATGCGATCCAAAATACGCAGGCCAGTATGATCCACTGCGCGCTTCTTGATGACAAATTCACCCGGTGTCAGCATGGCCGGGACCGTATCGGTACCCGATGGCCGCCAATCAATGACGCCGCCTTTGGCCTTATGCTCTTTGACTTTAACTGTATAGCCAGCCGATCCATCTTTGTTTGGCCCTTGCGCTGCTGCTTCACCCGGTGCGTTCGGTACATTGATATTGGCCGCTGCTGTATTGAAGGCAGAAGCAAATGCGCCACCAAGAGATGATCCAGCAGCCGAAATGGATGAAGAAGCCCCTTCCAGACCGCTTGCGACTTTCGCCGCCACATTACCGCCTGTGTTAGAAACTGCCTCGCGGAATCCTGTATCAAGCGCCTTTCCCCAGTTGGATCCAATAGTTCTGAATCGCGCCGATTCGGAATTCAGCCTTTGAATAATGGTGTTGACGTAATCCAGCATTTTTCCTTTCAGGTCGACTCCTTCGAATCCTTCCCAAAGCGCCAATCCCCAGTTTTTACCGGTTTCCGTGAATTGATCGCTCATGCCCTGCATCGTTGTCAGCATCTGATTGAGCTGATCAAGGACGGATTGCACGTTGGAGATCGCCGTTTTCGCATCACCAGCGTTTAGCGACGCGACATCCTGTAAGAAAAGGTTTACCTGATTGATAAGTCCGCCATCTCCCGTCCCGAGTGTCTCCCAGTTGATCGAGGTATTCGACACAGTCTGAAGCGAATCAAACATTGTTTTCAATGCGCTCATCGCATCTTCCGCGATATTGATCTTCTCAATCACACCGTTATCGAGTTTGAATGAATCGCCTTTATCGCCGTTCAAGGCTTCGAAGAAGCCATTCATTCCCTTCACGACGGTTTTTAGGTTTTCGACGTCGACTGTCTTGCCGTTGAGCTTAGCAATCTCGTCAACCATCGCCACAAAATTTGTGATTCCGGTTTTAACGGATGTGAAATTCTTCGATTGCTTGTTGAACGTGTTGATCTTGCTTTCCAGATCGTAATCCGTGAAAGTCTCAAAGAAATTAACGACTTTCGACATCAGCACGTCGCCGTCAATCGTGTTATAGCTTTCAGACGCTTTGGAGAAGTCGTTGATTGCTGTCGAAATCTCTGAGAAGGTTTTTATACCCTCCAAAACATTCGTCACGTCTTCGTTCTTCGGGAAAGCCTTGAAATCGTAGGCGATGTAATCCGCGTTTATTTTTCCAAGCAACGTTCCGAGTTTTTCGACTTTGTTATAGGTCAACTGCCCATCAAAGTCTTTCATCGACTCGTTGAATTTGTTCATCGGTTCGACGACTTGCGACAGGGCCTGGAACGTTTTGAGCATATTTTCGGCGTCTTCGGCTTTGAAATTTGCTTTTCCATCCGGGAATGTCACATCTTTGAATGCATCCGCGACGATGCTAAGACGAGTGACGGCGTTGCTAATCTTCGCCGAGTCGAAATCCAGATCGACGTCATTCAGCTTCTTACACTCCGTCGCCATTTTCGAAAGATTTTGAAGCGTATTGGCTAAGTTCTCCGCTGTCTGCGGCGTGATCTGCAACGTTGGCATCGAAATTCCTTTGATTTCGTTCATCATATCTTTGACGCCTTTTACTTTGTTTACTACGTTATCTGCCGAGAAATTGATTGTTTGGATTTTATCGAAAGACTGCATAATCTTTACGAGTGAATCCGTTGAGTTTCTCAAATCTGCATAATACGAAGCGTCAAATGCTGATCCCATTCCACGTCCAATGATTTCCCAGAAATCACTTCCGATCGCATCCAAACATGCTTTTACGGCTTCCGTCTTTTCGATAAAAGCAGCAGAATCAATGGTTTCGTATTGATTGATCTTATCGAGATTATGAGCGATCGCCGAAAAACCTTCCGTGAAAAGCACAATTTCTCCGATGATTCCATCAAGTGCCAATCCACCTATTAAGATGGCGGCCGTAACAGCCGTAAAATGACCCAAAGCTCCGGCTACCGCAGAGAAAGAACCGATGACAATCGCCATGTACCCTAATTTTTCAGGAAGTCCCTCAAGATTGTCTGGTACTTTTGCGTCAATTTGCTTCATCGCTTCGGCAATTATAATTAGATCACCAGCCACGAGAGCGAGAGAAGCCGCACCTTTTTTGATTTTTCCATCCACGACATTCATGCTCGAAATCGCACCGACTACGCCTGTAAATGCCGTAAATCCTGTCATAATTCCCGCAAGCCCCATGAGTTTGATCGTCAGACTTTCCCATCCTTTTTGATCTTCCGGCATCGCCGCATCAACACGTTTCATTGCTTCCGCGAAAACGATAATGTCGCCCGCAACACCAGCCAACAAAAGAAGGTTTGATGCCTTATTCAAGAATCCCCCGACGTCGAAGTTTCCGAGCGAGTTTTTCAATCGGTCCAGTCCACTTACGGCATTTGAAATGCTTGTGATAGACTGTCCAGCGTTCCCAATATCTTTCGCGTTGCCGCCGCCGTTTCCGAAAAGCGACCCCAGCAGCCCCATAAGACCATCTTTTCCGAACCCCTTCTTGTATTTATTCGCCTTGTCCACAAAACTAAAGATTCCTGACAGTCCCCGGCCGAAAAATTGCAGGCCGTACGATGTTGCAAAGTATCCGGCCAACAAGCGTCCGTATCCTTTGGATGTGTCGCCGCCGCCAACGAATGTCGCAAATCCTTTTGTCACTTCGTAAAGGCCCTTGAACGCCGGGATCACAACGCTTGTGATGCCGCCTGCCACATCCATTAGTCCTGTGCCAAAAGATTTAACGTCAAGCTCGCTCAATTCATTTTTGAACCACTCTATCTTCTCTCCGATAAAATCTAGCCCATCGGCGACTTTATCTTTGTTTTCTTTCACCCACGTTCCGATGCTGATGATTTTTTCTTTTCCGAAATCACCAATATTGGAAAGGATTTCAGGAATGGTCCCGTATCCGAGCGATGAAAGCGCCTCGTTGATGTCCCCGATCGCTGACTGCCAACCCGCCGCCATACGCGCTCTAGCAACATCCATACCTGCGTTAATCGAAAGCAAAGCATTTCCTTTGGCGATGCTTTTCATTGATTCTGCACCATTAACTCCTTCTTCGTTAACTTTGATTAATGCATCTAAAAATTGTTTGGCTGATATTTCACCTTCGCCCAATGCTGATTTGAATTTTCCTAATTCTTCACCGCTATATCCAAACATTCCGGCAACCATCTTTAAAGCAGGTGTCATATTATTATCCAGAAGTGAATTATAAGTTTGGGCGTCAATCAATCCCTTACCTAGCGACTGTGACACCTGATTGATTGCTCTTTTTGATTTTTCGGCATCGCCTCCAAAAGCCAGGATTGAGTTATTCAGGGCATCATACGCTCTTACGGCATACGGCAAGTCATTCGTGACGGCTGAAATCTTCGTGACCTCGCCGATCGCCTGGTCCAATGTCGTAGGCAAGCCAAGAATATTGTCTTGCAGGGTTGCCAAGCTCTTGTCTACCGTGTTCCCTTCGAATCCGAGAGCTTTCAGCGTTCGAGTACCTGCATTGATCGTATCAAAGCGATTGATACCGGCCGAAAATGAATCGCTCACCATGTTCATTGCATTGCTCGTCAATCGGTACATCGAGCCGTAGGCGACACCCTGCGTCAGGAAGGTTGCAAATTTTCCGATCGGATTGTTACCGTTATTTCCAAGGAAAGTGCGCATTCCTTTACCAAAAGACGACAAATCTTTGCCAAGGCTACCCATCGCCGTTTTAAGATTTGCAATCTGCGATTTGACCTTGTCGTAGTCCTGGATCTTGGCGTGTAGCAAGATTTTCTCATTGTTCAAATCCTTCGCTTCTTTTTCGAGCAGGTTCAGTTCGTTTTTCGCCTTCTCGCCGCCTTCGATCTTGGCTTCCAAGTCCACTGTCTTGTTGTCAATTTTTTCCGCTTTCTTATCAATCGCATCCAAGTCTTTTTTAGCTTTCTCACCATCACGAATCTTCACTTCGATTTCCGCCTTTTGCGCGTTCAGCTTCTTCATTTCGGCGTCGATTTCTTTGATCCGGCTTTGCAGGGTTTTGACGTCTTTGATTTGCAGATTGATTTCGTTTTTCTTATTCGAAAGCTTTTCGATCTCGATGCCGATGCTTCGGATTTTGTTTCGTGCTTCCTCGATGTCATCGTCGCCAGAGATCGTTCCTTCATCGAGGGCGTCTCTGATTTGTGTTCTAGCCTCTTTCAAAGCCTGGATCTGCTTCTCGATGTTCAATTTATTCGCATTCAGGTCGTCGACGATCTTCATTTCCGTCTGGATGCGGATTTTCTCGTTTTGTAGTGCTTGGATTTTGCTTTTAATTAAGTCAAGATTGGCCGACAGCAAACGCATATCCGGCATATCGGCTTCAATCTTGATTTTTTGCCGATTCAATTCGTCCCGCTCTTTTTTTAGTTTTTGCAGCTGCGCTTGAAGCTGTGGGAGTTTATCAACTTCGGCACTCAATTTGATTTTGTTTTTTTCGAGGTCTTTTAAAATACGATCCAGCTCTTTTGCTCGCTTTTTCGCGTCTTCATCGTTTAGTTTCACCTCTACTGCAATTTCATTGATCATTGATTTGCTCCTTCGATATAAATTTCACAGCATACATTTCAGGGACTTTTTGTTTTTTCTTCGCCCCTTGATTTAAAGATTTGATTTCTTGATGGATCCGATATGATTCCTGATTCATGTACACTCCATACGTGATGACGAGTTGCGGGACGCTCCATTTATCAAAAATCTCGTTTGGGTCGATCTTTAGCGTTTTGGCGACGTAGTGCACCATCGCCGGATAGACGCCGAGTTTGGCATCATACGTAGGCTTCTTCTCCGGCCCTTCCTTCGAATCCATCAAACTCCAAAAACGGCGTCAGTCTCGTTGAAAAATTCAGGATATTTCTGGATCGTAGCCGCCAGAATTCCCAAAACGGAGAACGCCGTCAAATTCGGCAGCATGTCGTCTGGGATATTCAGCAGTACGCCGACGAAGTTGTACAGCGCAATTTGCGCGGAATCACTCAAATTCGCATACAAAACGAGGGCATCTTTGAGATATTGGTTATAAATTATATTCGCTTTAGCGATACTTTCTGTATCTTTTTGAGGAAACTTTGTTGTATATCCTGTTTCCGTCTTGATAAACTCAACGCCTGCTTCCTCACTGATCTTCTTTACCTCTTCTTCGTGTTTCAGCACGAGTTCACGTTCCTGCTCGAAGTATCCGAAGAAGTCGATGATCTGGGCCATCAAGATTGCGTCGTTGCGTGGCGTGATAGAAATATCGCCATATTTGACGGACACCATGACGAAGTTTCCCGTGACTTCGGCATCTTCTGGGATTTCACCAAATTTCTCGATCCATTTGTTTTTGTAGAATCGAAATTTTGCGACGAAATCGAGCTTTTTGAGCGGATAGGATCCCGATGAATCCCCGACTACACTTACTCCATCGACGTCGCCCGCATAAATCGCGTATGGCGTCTGATCGTCTTCGGCCGCTTCGATTTTTTTGCCAAGATCCTGCAGTTGTTCTGGTGTGAATACCTTATTCATACATTCTCCTTCTTTAATTAAAGGGGAGTGCTAAAGCACAGTCTCCCCTTGTTTGTTATATTTTTTCATCCGGTAGTAGTTACCGTCTTTGTCTGGTTGTGGTGCGCCGCTGAACGTAAATTCCGTATCTGTCGCCGAAATGCTTCTTGGGAAAGACGTAATCAAGAAGTTGCGGAACTCGTACGCCGTCGTCCATCCGTCCGAATCTTCGTGTTCGTACTCGAGCTTAACCCGCTTCGTGTTGATCGTTTCTTTCGAGAAGGTATATTCGATCACACGCTGGTTCGCTGGGTACCCAAGCACGATGTCTTGTCCAATCAATTCCTTGTTGAAATAGATCTTTGTGCCGATGATCTTCACATCTGGATTTCGTTTCGAGTTGATGACTTGGAACTGCCGTTCATCCAAATCGACGAGGTTCGGCCCGTAAATTCGCGACATCACCGAATCCGTTACATTGCACATTCCCTTCACCGATGCATATACGCCGCCGCATTCATCCACGTAGAAGTTGCTCAAGTGGATCACGCCGTAGTCCTCGTTATCCGGATCGGCTTCGACTGTTTTCACAGTCGTGACAAAAGTCGACGAATCCGCTTCCCCCGTTTCCTCAACGGCCGGGTTCAATGCATTTACGTTTGGCGTCCATCGCGATGCCGTGATCTCACGCGACAAATCCACCGAGTTTGGATCAATCAGCGCCGCGCCGCACGACTCTTCCAAAGGCTCGAAAGTGTCGTCGCCGGAAATTCCGGAAACGCAGGACAAGATAACAACCTCTCCGGCCTCAAGATCTTTGAGATCGTCGAAGAAGGAAATCGAGCTGATTCCGACCTGCATCGAATCCTCTTCGGTGTTCGTCGTGGAAATAGCAATCTTTGCGACAACACCATTCGTGGTTGCCGTCCATCCTTCCCCAATCGTTTTTTCCGGCATGTGAGCCAGGTCGATCGTAATCGGGAAATATCCAGTGCGCTCGGCGTGTACAGTCTGCGTGTATTGATCCGCGTTTTTCTGTACCGTGTCGGCTGCGTCCGAAATCGTCGTATTGATGGTGTATGTTCCTTCTTTTCCGATGAAGATATAGAAGAAAAGCACACCGGCAAGATATTCGGTCGCGTCGCTATAGCACGTGAATTTCGCGCCGGCCTCGTGCGTGTATGTCTGCGTTTCGCCTTCTGTCACGGTGTCTGCCGTATCATCGGTTGTGATAAACAGCGTTCCTGTGTTTTTACATCCAGTCGACTCGCAGATGTTGATCAAGTCTTCTGGGATCGCTGTGGAGCGATAAATCGGCAAAGTACCGACTTCATCGAAGTATCGCCGCGTCGTGATCTTGGCGCACGCGTCAATGTCTTTCATGACTGTCAGGACGACATTGGTTTTCTCGGGTTCGATTTTATTTTGTTTGATAAAATCAATTACATTTTTATTTTTACATTTGCTCATATCTATGCTCCTTGATTGCGCCGGATGATACGTTCAGCGCGGGCTTGCGCCTTCGCGTCGTCTTTCCCGTTGATTGCCCGCAGTTTGCGAGCAATGAACGCTTCTTTATCGTTTGCACTTACTTTTTCGACTTTTTTTCTTGCCATAAGGCCTCCTATTTTAATTTCTTGATCGCCCGGCCGATGAAATCATTCGCCTTCGTGCCTGGATGACGGACTTTTTTTGCGTAGGCATATCCGCCGCCACTCATGAATTTCAAAGCCTTCCCTTTCGCCTCGATCGTGTGCGGCTTTGTGCCTTTTGCGACGTAAGGCGAATAGTCGGTACCCGTCATTGATTTCAGCTTGTCGCCGTCGACGCCAACGAGATACCGTTTATCGCTTTTCTTTTCTTTCGTGATCGACTTTTTCAGCGCCCCTTTTTTATCGGCAAGACGCGGATCTTTCGACTTCAATTCCGGCGCTTCTTCGCGGATCGTTTCTTCGACCTGGTTCACAATTTCTTCAAATTGTTTCCCGACGATCTCATTTATTTGATATTCAAGCGACCTCAAAACAATGTTTTTCCTGGCCGCCATCCATATATGTCAATCCCAAAAGGAAGTTTCCTTCGTTCTGGGAAACATCGTACACATGGTCGACAACAAACGTTTTCATACCATTCGGCGTGAAAATACGGTCGACGTACATATATCTGGAAGAAGTGACCTGTCGATGCCCACATCTTGAGCATCCGCCACGGGAAACCGTTTTTCTTCTTCCCAAAAATTTAACTCTCACACTACCACTCCTAAGAAGCCGTGCTTCTTTCCGCAAAGGCTCATGAGTCCAAGCTGATTGATGTACACCGTCGTGACAGCCTGCTGGATCCACGAATGGATCAACTGCTGATTTTCATCGTCTGGAATCTCTTGTTCCTCCGACCCGCTTTCACACTCTGTACAGCGATCGCAGTCGCACGAATTGAGTTCCACGATGTAATTCATCAGGTCGCAAAAGATCGGCAGAATACAATCGGGAATCCGGTCGTAGCCAGCGATATAGCGCACGATGACGCGATGCATCTTCGTACAATCGCACTGGCCGCCAACTAATCCAAGATACTTTGACAAGTTGATATACAGCTCGTTTTCGTACACGTCGAAAGAGTAGTCGTCCGGTTCAACGAGTACCTCGCAAAAATGCACGCCGTCGCGCAACTGGATCGTTACCTCGATTGTCGGCTCGAAAACATGGGTGTAATAAAACGGAATCACGGTCATGCCATGATCGCATCCGCAATCCTTCACATACGACGGCGAGAACACTTCCTCTCTTTCGCTCGAGAGGAAGGTTTCACACGTCTTTCGTTTCCAGCACGTCATGGCTGAAACGTAGTCTACGAGCTGTGAGAGATACTTTTCGACCTCACACTCGTTAATCTCACCCGTGCAGGAGCAATAGCCTTGGATTTGGTCGTAAAGTTCCTGATACAGCATCTAGGCCTCGACTTCGGTCGGCGGTACCAACGTGGTCGGGATGACCAATCCATCCAGTCCGTCAAGCACAGATCCAATGCAGTTTGCGCCAATCGGAACGTCTGTGATAACTGCCAGTTTGTTTGGATCGCTGCACCATACGGTACCAGCGTTGTAGTAGTATTTGCATCCGCCAGCACATCCGTCGGCTGGTTTATCGTTATGCGCAAATGTTTCACGGATATACTTCAAGCCCGGAGCCAACGATGTAAGCAGCCAAAGTCCGAGAACTTTCCCCGAAAGCATCCAAACTTCGCCGGTGCCTGCCGTTTCATCCAGCGAAACGTCCTTGTCGGCGTAGAAACCGTGACCGTGGAAGAAAATGTTCTCACCACTTCGCGACCATCCTTCCGGCAGTTTGCCGTCTTTTCCTGGTACTACTTCGCGTTTGATAGCTTCAATCGTTAGCGGGTGCGCCCAGAAAACGAAGTCATCGTTATCCTGAACAACCATTCGACACCACAGCGAATCAAAGGCTGGAATAATCTGTGCACCGGATATCTTCAATACCGATTTGTCTTCAAGGACTTGTACAAGTCCGTGAAAAGGCTTCAAAGTCGGTGTTTGTGTATCTTCGGTACCAAGAATCACGTTATGCGCTGTAAAGAAAGCCATCGAAATGCGATTCATTCGTTCCTGCGCCTGCGCTACTGTTTCCCCTTCACGCTGGAAGTAGTTCGTCAAATCGTTTGATCCAAATTTACGAAGATCCTTCATAAATCCATCCAAAAGCTGCTCGCAATACTTCAAGCACAGCAAATAAATTGGTACCGTTCCACCCGAGGCATCGAGTTCAAAAGGAACCCAGCAGCATTCACCAGTTGTATCCGTCGGCGGGGTGGTCCATACGTTGTACGGGTATTTCAATTTCCATTTTCCGTTCTCGTCCTTGTCCAGCAAATCACGGCTGAATCGCGCTTTTTGCTCTTTCGACGCTTGCGTATTGAGCAACCAGTTTACAAGCGGAAACTCCGTTTGCAGCTTATTTACCAATCTATTATTGGAAAAGTCGCTTGGCTCAACAACGCTTCCGACGGCTGCCAGTTGCTGGAATTGAATGCCGTCGGCCGCGATCTGATCCAAAACGTTTGTTTGTACATTCAACATATTTTGTCCTCCTTAGACGCCCCAGATGGGATCCGGTTGCGCATCCGTTTTTTCCTGCACACCTTTCGATGCCATCGTTCCCATGCTATCGAGGAAAAGTCTGATCGCTTCTTCCGTTGTCGGATTTTCGTTCAGTTTTTCTTTCGGCTTATCATCTGCTTTTTCTTCCGGTTTATCGTCAGGTTTTGCAGAGAGTTCTTCGACCTTGGATTCAAGCGCCGTGATCTTTTCGAGCGCCTGTGTATAGTCTTGGGCCAGTTTTTCGTACTTTTCGAAAATCTCGTCAAGCATTGCTTGCGCTTCGGCGCTCAACTCTTCCGTTTTTTCTTCTTGTTTTTCTTCTTCTTTGGGTTTCGCTTCCGCCAATTTCGTATCGACTTCGCCCATTTTGTTTTTAAAATCTTCGAGTTTCATAGTTTCTCCTTCGCTTAGTCTGATGCCGCCGCTTGCCGCATTGCCGGGATTACCGACGACAGCAAATCCGTCCATGCCGATGTGATCCACGATCGGCGTGTTCAATTTCATGGACAATTCCCAGTTGTATTTGCATTTCAGGTCGGCGCTGACCGCCAAATCAATGTCCTGTGACAGGATGTCCTTGACAATATTCATGTCTTTGTTCAAATGCAGGTCAACGTCAAGGTGCGTCCGTCCATCTTCGCTCGTCTCCAAGTGGAGATCGTCTTTTGTCCAATATCCAAGACTCAAAGGCATCGCGAACAGATCGGCGTGCGCCAGAGAGATATACCCGACATATTTGCTATCCAGCTTGTCGTAAAACTCCTGGATCGCACCTTTGGTGATATAGAAGCGGATGCTCCCGTCGCTGCGCATGATCGCGCCCTCGTCCAATAGCCGTACCCGCTGATCTGTGTAGTTTTCGTTTTCATCCGGAGACTGTGATAAAGTCAAAATCGAGTCGATCTCTTTTTTTGACTTCTTCCTCTTATCCTGGTCCTTGCCAAAAAGACTAAAGATCGTCGGTTTAGGCATCTTCGACCACCTCGCAAGTCTTGAAAGATAGTGTTTTAATTTTGCCGCCGCACGACGGGCAAAAGATTTTTTCGTATTCGATTCCTTCATCTTTTAACGCCTGTTCAAATTCGGGCCGGAACGGAACCTTGGTCGTATGACCGAGGATGTCTTTCATCGCCTCGTCCGACAAAAAGTCGTACAATTTTCCCGGCTGAATACGGATCCAGCGATATTTCGAGCGTTCCATGCCGTTGATTTTCACGATTTCCCGGATCCCGATCGTCTGGGAAGTTGTGATGACGGGAACGAGCCGGAAAGACTTGGCGGCTGCTTTTTTCTTAGGCCGTCCCATTCTCTTCTGTTCCCTTGTCTTCCTGATCATTCTTTTGATCGTCGCCACCTGGTTTTGGCGTCAAATCTTCGACAGTGCCTTTGGATTTCAAATACTCTTGGCGTTCCGCCTCGGTCTTGAACGTTTTAGTGTCATAGATCGGGTTCGGGTCTGGCGAGCAGTCTTTGATCGGCTCCGGCACGACGGCGTCGACTTCGGTTGCTGTAATAGCCGAACGGTCCACGCTTACAACGTTTTTGAAAAGGATGGACTGTACGGTAAAGCTCTTTCCGTCGGTTGTCGGCGTGGAAATGTCGAATCCGGCCGGAATATCATTGCCGCGCTTGTAGTTTTGCCACATGACCCAGAAATTTTCGGCGGTTTTTCCGGTCAATGTGATCGGATTCCCGGCCTGCATGTTGATGGTGACTTCGTAAGATCGTTTAATCATGATTTTTCTCCTTAAAATTTCAGTTGAATCTGATTCGTTCCGGTTTTCTTCTGATAACGGTCGATAGCTAAAGCCGCTTTCATTGCCGATTCCAAATCCAATTCGTCTGTAAAGTCTTTGACAAATTCGTCGTCCGAGATCGTCCTTGATCCTTTGCACGTCACGCCGCCGTTGGTATGTTTACCGATAACCCAGCAGGTGAGGTGTTTACAGTAGACGTTCCCGGTGTTTTGCTCTTTGATGGCGCGATAGTCGTTCACGACCTCGTACATCGTTTCTTTGACTTTCCCTTCCTCGTCCAAGACTTCGACTTTATGGACTCGGTTAGAAAACCACGTGTTCGGATTCATTGCGACGACATCGGCACGAATGCGCCGGATTCCCATGCCATTCGGTCGAAAATCGCGGCCGCCCATGTCAAATTCCCGTCCGTTCAGTTTCTGCTCGGCCAAGGCTTGCTGATTGACAAGGTTCGCGTCGTAAAAGGTATAGACTCCTTTTCCGTTGATCGTGGCGAAAGGCTTGGGTTTTTCCGCCGAGATAATTTCTTGAATAATATTCATTGTTTCCTCCTATATGAATTGCTCCATTGATTTACAAATCATCGGAATCAACGCTTGCATTGCGCTAAGTTCCGTTGGATCGAGTTGTTCCATTCCGTTCGTAACGCCGCCGACTACCTGGTTGAGCGTCAACGCCATCTTGTAAGCCTGCGCCGATTTGTCGAGGAATTGCTTCAATTCGTACTTATCGAAGTAGATTTTCGGTAGTCCAAGTTTTTTCGATAGCATCGGGCTTAGCTGCGTTGCGAATGCTTCCCGCATCGGCACGATCGTGTTCGTCATGGCGTTGTCGATGATTTTCTCCATCGAAACGTTTCCCGACACATCGCCGAGTCCAATGAGTTCCGGCACGATCCCGAAGCATTGCGCGATGATGGAACCTTCCTTCATCGTCAGGTAATCCAAAAATTCAGTCGCTTTGGTGACACGCGGCAGATGGTCCATTTTTTCAAACATCGACGAGATCGCGATGATGTTGTCGGAGCTGGATCCTTTGATTTGTTCCAACAGCTCTTCGACCTCTCGCTTTGCTTTGTCTTTTCGCGTTTGGATGGCCTCGGATGACTGGTTCAATATCTCTCCGGCGCCCATTTCAACCTCGCCGCTCATAAATTGATCTTTCGTCCAAAAGATCAATCGACCTGGTCCGTCGTAGCGTATGTCGTAGTTTAATCGTTCATAGACCTGCTCGATCAAATACAAGCGCTGCCGGTCTTTTAGCAGCCGCGACATGCCGTTTTCCTTGGTCGTGTCATTTCGAAGGTTCGTAAGGTCATCCGTTAAGATAACGAAAAGACTTCCGTCTTTGCTGACAAGGCGGCCGTTTTGCAAAAACTCCTGCTCGTCGAATTTCACCGGGTCAGGGCCGACTGAAACCGGTTGATCCGGTTTTGTCGACGCTACATAGAACACGACCCGGTCAAACCCAAGGTACTTTTGATCCGGCGCAATGACGGAGGTATATTGCTTGTAAGGCATGCAAATCAGCCCGTCTTCCTTCGACAGCCAGCGCAATCCGCATTTTCCCCAGATCATCGCCTCACGTATTCCTTCTCGCAAAGCGGAATAGTTCGTAACGCCTTTGATGTTGTGCGAGAAAAGGAACGGTTTGAGCACCGTTTCATCCAAATTTTCGTCGCCCGTCGTCAGGCCGTTGGAGAAAATGAAGTTTAGCAACTGATCGAGTACATAAGGGAGTGTTGGCAAATTGTTCAAGTATAACTCGATCAAGTCATCATCCGACATTCCTCTGGCTCGAGGAAGAAAAGGACTTCCACATCCGCTGCATTCGATCATATCGTTCAAAAAGCTGTAATCCGTCACGCCTGGGGCGAGCTGGATCGGCTTTGCGATCGCCTGATTGGGCTGGTATTGCGAGGCCAGCTTGTATTTTTGGTATTTTTTCTTTCGTCTTTTCGACATGTGGCCTCCTTTTTACGAATAGATGCCGTATGCATCCGTCAATGTATCTGCAATGGCGCTGTGGATCCCCAAAAGCACTGAATCAAGGTCATCCGGAGAGTGCCCGATGATCGCCTTGACCTGGTCTTTCGATATGATCCCGGTTTTTCCGTTGGATCTGGAAATCGTTGTCACAGCTTCCATTTCTTCTTTGATTTTTTCTTTTACTTGTGAAGTGCATGTGACTTTCCCCTTTTGCAAAAGATCCTGAAAGTCAAGATGCATTTCAGCGCGCATGTTATCGCCATACTTGGCGCTGTAATGTCGTTTTTTCACGCGTTCTTTGTTCGTTCCGGCGCCGAAATTGACGCCTTCGACGCGATAGGTTCCGTTTCCGGCGAGATTTTCAGCGATGTAAGCACCGAATCCGATGTCGACACTGATGTATCGCGGCCGAATCTTGCGGATCACGTCTTTGATCTGGGCCAAGACGTATTTTGACGTTTGGCCAAGGATCCATTTTTGACCTTTGTTGATGTTTTCGACCGCCAAAATCCGAATCGTTCCTTCTTTTGTAAGGGCTACGACACTCAATTTGATCGTGTCCTTGCCCCGGTACGCCGCATCAATGCCGAAATAGTACTTATTCCCGCGCTGAATCGGCGAATCATCGACCGGAATTTCCGGAAACATCGAATTGTCGTTTTCAGATGCCAGCTCGCATAGCAAATATCGCTGGCACGTTGAGTTGTTAGCGAAAAAGTCGGAATTTTCGACCTGTTCGATGCTGCGAATGCGCCCTTCCTCGAACGCTGTCCTTACATCCATCCAGATAATCAATGTGCGAGCTGGGACAACGTCAGAAACGAGCTTGTCGTAAAAAGCGCCTTTCTGGTGAGGGTTCGAAATCTGAAACATGATCTCGGATTTTCCATCAACTGAACTAAATTCACGGCGCCCCATCTCGGCGTAGTTGTCTTCCGGAATCAATCCGGCCTCGTCAACGATGTAGGTACCGCCTCGGCCAACTGCTTTGTTATAGAGTTTGGCATTGTTGTTGCTGATCGAAGCGCCGAGGGAAACCTTGTCGATAAATCCGCCGCCACGCATCGCGATCTTCTCTTTCGATGTAGCGGTTTGCAGCTTTTCGAGTTTTCCGACATCGCCGACCAGCTTGTTTTTGACGCTTGGATGAACCGTCTGCAAATGGTTGATGACCTTTCCCATGATGATGTCCGACGCCGCGTCATTCCCGCCGGCCACGTGTACTTCTTTGCCTTTATCAGCAAGCCATATCGCGATCTGACCGCAAAGCCATGACTTTCCGTATTGCGAC
Organism: uncultured Dubosiella sp.; assembly: GCF_964018005.1. NCBI lineage: Bacteria > Bacillati > Bacillota > Erysipelotrichia > Erysipelotrichales > Erysipelotrichaceae > Dubosiella > uncultured Dubosiella sp. The sequence goes on along the minus strand of NZ_CAXHOA010000025.1, from coordinate 1,097 downwards.
GAAGTAACGACGATGAACGTGTCATAATCGCCGCTCGCTACAGCGCCGAAAAGTACGGCCTGCGTGAAGAAAAGGTCTGTTCCAAAGTAGACTTTCGCCTCGGACTGCCCGATTTTGGCAAACCTAACCGCTTCGGTCATGGAAATAGAAATTCGCTTGTAGTGCTCCGGAACGTAGCCCATCACCCATTTTTTGAGTTTTTCTTTCGGCGCCGCTTTGTTCAAAAGCGCTATTACACGTTCCTGCGGACTCATGAAGCTCCATCTTCCTTTTCCTTATATTCAGCGTCGATGGCACCAAATTGATTGTCTAGAAGTTCCTTATAAGCTTCCTTTTGCTGTTCCGGAGAAATCGTAACGCTTACACTTGCGTTGTCGTCCCCGATGCCATCCATCTTGTTCAGCTCTTTTAAAGCGGCGATCCTTTCTTTCATGCCGCACCTCACACCCGGATTTCGTTGCAATACGACGTCACTTAGCCATATTTTCCGGTCCGCTACCGAGATCACCGCATTTTTTGTAGCAAACTCGATTTCCCGTACGATCTGGTCGATCATTTCCGGGTATTGCTTTAGCCACTTGCTCGCAGTGACTTTTGCCGTATTGTATGAGGCAGTGGGTACAACCTCCATATAAGCCTTCGCACCGTTATGGCCGTTTTGGTAATATTCAAGAAAAAATGCGCGAACGAGTTCTCTCTTCAATATTTTTTTACTTCCCATTTTTCGCCTCCTATGCCCATGTTATCACATATTTTCTGTGCTGGGTATTTATATTGCAGACAAATATTAATTTTTGTCTTTTATATATGAACGTTTTTGTGTGGTGTGGTGAAAACGAGTTTCGATTTTTTTGCTTTTGGGAGATTTTTTTTGAAAAACCGGGGTGGTCTGGGGTAAAAAATGGGAGTTTAGCGGATTTGGGTGTTAGTGGCCCGCCCCGCGTGAAAAGCTGTTGCGTTTTTGAAAACGAGCGTGGGAATGCTTTTTATAAACAATTAAATTATTTAGATGTAAATGATGTCAGAATATATATTTCTATATCAATAAAAAAAGAAACAATCAAATAAATTGTTTCTTATTAAATAATAGTTGAAAT
>NZ_CAXHOA010000024.1:0-25796 GCF_964018005.1 uncultured Dubosiella sp. | reverse complement strand
GAAAGAGAAAGAAGGCGTGTTTCTGGTTTTGAGAGATCGAACGACCACCTTGCCGCTGGCGAGGTTTTTTTATTTATCCAAACAAAAACGCGGCTCATTCAATGGAAGTCCGCGTTTTTTCTGTAATTTATTTTTCCAGTGAAAGCGTCTGACTGGACCGGACAAAGACGCTCCGATACAAGCCAAGCGCGATCGCGGCGCTGAACCAGTCAGCCACCGCCTGGCTTGCCAAAATGCCCGAATAGCCAAATGCACTTTTTAAAACAAACAACACGACCACAAAGACAATGCCTTGCCGGCTCAACGATAAAATGTAGGAAGGGGCCATTTTGCCGGTCGTTTGAAACAAAACGGTAAAAAACAATACCAGTCCGCCAAACACCATTCCAGCGCATTGCCAGCGAAGCATTGTTGCGCCCGCTTCAATGACCGTGTTGACTTGAATAAAAACAGAAAGAAGCGCTTTAGGAAAACAAAACAACGGAAGGCTCAGAGCTAAAGCGAGTCCGCCCATCCACAGGGCGCAAAACCGAATGAGTTTTTTTAACGTTCCAAAATTCTGGCTTCCAAACAAATAGCCGTACAATGGTGCGCCGCCGAAGGCGAATTCCGTTAAAAGAAGCTGAACGATCATCGTCACCTTCAACACGATTCCCATCGCGGCGATTTGCTCGCTCCCATAAGGAAGAAGGCACTGATTCATCAAAATGATGCAAACGCTTTGGGTGATGTTGGTGATTGCGGCGCTAGCTCCAATGCCTAAAATCTCTTTTTTGTCCGCCTGCGCCTTCCAGCGCAAAGACAATAAAGAGGACTTCTTTCGCAGGACGTATAAAAAATAAAGATCCGTCGCGACATAGCCAAGAACGGTCGCGATGGCGGCTCCCTGCGCGCCCAGACTCATTAAAATCGGTTTCGAGAAAACGAGCCCGACGAACGTAAGCCCCACGCCGGTTAAAAGTGCTCCCCAAAAACAAAAGGAAGAAATATGGCGAACGAGATCGTGGTTTTGTTTGCCAAGCGCTCTGGAAATCAAAGAGTTTCCGCCTTGTCCATAAATGTTGCCGAACGCCATCAGCAACGTAAAGACAGGCACGCACAAAGAAACGCCGGCCACCAGATCAGCGTTGTTTGTCCGGCCGATAAAAAACGTGTCCGCCAAATTGTAAATCAACGAAACAAGCATGCTCAAAACAACCGGAAGTGAAAGTTTAAAGTATTCCCGAACGGGATGGTTTGAATCAAAAATCATCGACTGCATGTGTATCCCCCACTTTCCTCACCAGTATAAAAGAAAAGGCGGACAAAAATTGTGACTTATGGCACAATAATCGGATGAAACGACAACGCCTGCCAAAAGGACGAATTGAAATTCTTGAGTACGAAAAAGAGGAACGAATCATCGCGATGGACGAGAAGATGACCTGCCTGCTGTTTATCGTCCGCGGAACGATCCATATTTACGGTGTCGAGCCAGATGGAACGCAGTATTCCATTGTCGCCGCGCAGGAGGAAACGATTCTTGGCGTGGTGGAGTTTTTACTGGACCGGCCTTCACCTTACTTCGCGCAAGCCGCGTCGGTCGTATGGGCGGTTTTTGTTCCGTTTTCTTCCGCCTTGAAACAAGATAGCGAGCTTTTGTGGCTGCTGGGACAGCATTTGGCGACGATTCAACTGCGGCAGTCTTTTTTCGACTTGCGACGCGACGATTTGGAAACGCGGATCGCCCGGTATATGCGCTGGAAAAAAGAGCCGGTCACGATTTTGGAACTGCTTGCCAATGTCCACGGATCGCGTCGTCATGTGCAGCGGGTCCTGGCCCGTCTGAAAGAGCAAGGCGTTGTCACTCGATTGAAAAAAGGACTTTATACATGGCGATAAGAAAACATTTTTGGAGTATAATGAAATTATTGAAGCCATCGAATAGAGGAGGAATCGACGATGAAGTTTAAAGACTATCCATACGAGCATTTGGATGAAAAAGAGCTCCATGCCCGGTTCGAGCAAATCGAAGCCGAGCTGAAAGACGCCGGCGACTATAAGGCGTTTTACGAGGCGTTTCAAAAGCTGGATCGGCTGGATCGGCACATTCAAACGATGAGTTCGCTGTGTAATGTGCGACACACAATCGACACGAAAGACGAGTTTTACACGAAAGAAAACGACCATTACGACCATATCCTTCCCCTTGTGCAAAACGATATGGTGCAGGCTGTCAAAACGATATGGGCAAGCCCGTTTTTTGAAGAATTGAAAAAAGACGTTCCGGAAACGTATTTCCTGCAAAAGGAAATGGACATGAAAGCGTTCGATGAAAAAATCATCGAGGATATGCAGGAAGAAAACAAACTGGCCAGCGCCTACCAGGCGTTGATCGCCAGCGCCGATGTCGAATTCGACGGTCAGCACTATTCCCTGGCCGGCCTGGAAGTCAAAATGAACGACGCGAACCGCGACGTGCGCAAAGCGGCGACCAAGGCGTACTGGGGCTGGTTTGAAGACCACGAAAAAGAACTCGGCGATTTGTACGATCAAATGGTGAAAGTCCGGACGAAAATGGCGCGGAAACTTGGGTTCGACAACTATATTCCGCTAGGCTATTTGCGAATGAAACGTCTGGATTACGATCAAAACGACGTGGCGAACTACCGCAAGCAGGTGTTCGAGGACGTGGTGCCATTCGCCAACAAGCTGTACGCCCGACAACAAAAACGGCTTGGCTACGACGATTTGCACGTGTGGGACGAAAAAATCGAATTTTTGACCGGAAACCCGAAACCGAAATACGACCGTCCGGAAATGGTGAAGCGGGCGTTGACGATGTACAAGGAGCTCGACCCGGAAACAGGCAAGTTTTTCACATTCATGACCGACCACGATTTGCTTGACCTCGATTCCTATCCGGGCAAAGCGGCGGGCGGATACTGCACGTTCTTCCCGGATTACGAATCGCCGTTCATTTTCGCGAACTTCAACCAGACGAGCCACGACGCGGAAGTTTTGACACACGAAGCCGGCCACGCGTTCCAGGTGTATTGCTCGAAGGACATCGTGCCAAGCGACTGCGTATGGCCGACGCTCGAGTCTTGCGAGATCCATTCCATGTCGATGGAGTTTTTCACGTACCCATGGATGAAAACGTTCTTTGAGGACGACGTGAACAAATACTACTTCAACCATTTAAGTGGCGCGGTCAAATTTCTGCCTTACGGGGTTTTGGTCGACCATTACCAGCACGAAGTGTACGCCCATCCGGAAATGACGCCGGAAGAGCGCATGGCGACATGGCGGACGTTGGAAAAGCAGTATTTGCCGCACAAAAACTACGACGAGATCCCGGTTTTGGAGCGCGGCGGCTGGTGGATGCGGCAGCTTCACATTTTTATGGATCCGTTTTACTACATCGACTACACGCTGGCGCAAGTTTGCGCGCTTCAGTTTTGGGCACGCATCCAAGCCAAAGACGAGCAGGCGTTTGAAGACTACAAAAAGATTTGCCGGCTTGGCGGCACCTTGCCGTTCCGGGGCATCGTCAAGGAGGCGGGCTTGAAAGTGCCGTTCGATGACGGAAGCCTGAAAGAAGTCATGCGCAAGGTGGACGACTGGTTCGCCAGCGCGGACGAGTCGGCTTTCTAAAAGACTGACGCAAAAACGCTTGATTTTTGCTTTGCGCGTGCTATAATTGGATAGCACTTACTTTGAGCCCACACGAGGTTCAAGGCGGAAGGAGGATACAGAGTATGAAAAAAGGAATTCATCCAAATTACCATACTGTTAAAGTAATCTGTTCTTCTTGCGGTAACGAATTTGAAACCGGTAGCACGATCAAAGGTGATGAAATGCGTGTCGATACTTGCAGTAACTGCCACCCATTCTTCACAGGACGTCAGCGTTTCGCAGCCGCACAGGGACGTATTGAGAAATTTAACAAGAAGTATGGCCTGAAAGACGGAGAATAAGGATAAACAAGCAGCGCGAAACCGCGCTGCTTTTTTCTTAGGAGGAAGAAAAATGTTTGAACCCGCACAACGAATGCTTCATTTCCACACATCCGTGTTTATGGATTTGCGCGCCTTAAAAGAACAATACGAAATCGCGCACAACCAAAACACGATCGACTTTTCGCTTGGCTCGCCCAACATCGCCCCCGACCCCAAAATCATGGAGAGTCTGGCAAGAGCGGTCGAAGACCCGGCCAATTACCAGTACGCCATCAAACCGCTGCCCGCCTTGATCCAAGCGATCCAGAAATGGTATCATACGCGCTACGACGTCGAGTTGGAGTCCGGCGAAATCGCCTTGCTCCAGGGCTCGCAGGAAGCGCTCGTGAATTTGCCGCTCCTTTACTGCAATCCAACCGACGGCATTCTTGTTCCCGATCCGTATTATCCTGTCTATGTCGACGCGCCCAAACTTGCCGGCGCGCAAGTGATTTTTACGCCGCTTACGAAAGAAAACGACTATCTCGTCGATTTTTCGCGCATTACGGCCGCCCAGCGCAAACAAGCCAAAATGATCATCGTTTGTTATCCGAACAATCCAACCGGCGCGACGGCGCCCGACTCCTTTTACGAAGAGCTCATTCGTTTCGCGAAGGAAAACGACATTCTCGTCGTGCACGACAACGCCTACAGCGAGCTTGTGTTTGACGGAAAACGAGGTAAAAGCTTTTTATCGTTTCCCGGCGCGAAGGAAGTTGGCGTCGAGCTGAACTCTTTTTCCAAGACGTATGGAATGGCGGGGGCCCGACTTGGCGTCCTGGTTGGCAACGAATCGGTGATCAACCAATACAAAATGCTCAAGTCGAATATGGATTACGGCATCTTTTTACCGATCCAATATGCCGGTGTCGTGGCGCTTGAACAAGGCGGAACGACAATCGAGTCGACACGGCAGGCGTATCAAAACCGCCGCGACGCGCTCGTGCGCGGATTTCAAAGCGCGGGCTGGAAGATCCCGCTTTCCCAGGCGACGATGTTTTTGTGGGCGCCGATTCCAGACACCTACAAGGATTCGGTCGCGTTCACCAAGGCGTTGCTAAAAGAAACCGGCATCATCGTGACGCCGGGCGATTCGTTTGGCCCGGAAGGCCGACGCTTCGTGCGGATCGCCCTCGTGCAGGACGAGCAGGCGATCGAAGAAGCGGTCCGCCGGCTGAAACAAACGGAATTTTTTGTCACAAAGAAATGAGAAGCGAAGGCGGACAGTCTTCGCTCTTTTTTTGTATTGAAGAGAATCGTACAATGAAGAGAAAAGGAAGTGGCTTTATGAAAAAAATCATTGTCGGAAAACGGGTTTCAAACTGGAATCTTGCGGCGGCAGGGATCTCGGCGTTTTTGGCGCTTCTTTTCGCCAATTTGCTGGCGATTATTTGCGGTCGAAACTGGTTTTGGCTTTTGTGGATCGGTTTTACGATCATGAATCTCGTTTTGTACATTCCGGTCGTGGCGACTTCGCATAAGATCTGGCTTGTTGAAGGCGACCATATCGCGTACGCGCGCATTCCCCGCTGGATCGACCAGATGCGTTACGCGCTGCATCGAGGAAATTCCACGGAATTTCTGATCCGCGTGCCGGTTCATGGAATCGAGTCTATCCACATGCGCTGGACGACGCAGCTGTCGTTGTGGAGCACGACAAGCTACACGCTCGTCATGGATGTGAAAAGGAAAGACGGCAGTTTGGTAACGATCGACGCTTTGAAGCAGGATCCAAAAAATTTCGTACAAGCGATGGAGGCGTTGAAACAAGCCCATGTCGTCGTGGACGATCCTTACGATTTGATCGAAGCCGTTCGCGAAGGAAAAGATTTGTGGATGTACATCGACGCGTGCCGGCACCACCATATGAAAACACGGCATTGCGCGTGATGAAAATGGCGTAGAAGAAACTACGCCTTTTTTAACGCGATCGTTTGCGCGCACAACGCGTCGACCGCCTCGTTGTGGCTGGAAATGAGAAGCGTGATGGAATGCTGTTGAGCGTACGCTTTCAGCCGCGGCAAAAACAAGGCCACCGTCCGCTCGTCCAGCGCGCTGATGGGCTCATCCAGAATCAGCACGTCCGGCTGACGGAGGAGCATACGGGCGATCGAAACGCGCTGGGCCTGTCCCTGGCTCAATTCGTGGATGGCATTGCTATGTTCTTTTAGCACATCTTCCAAAACGCAGGCGTGGATGACTTCGTCGATTTGGGCTTTAGAAAAAGAATCGCCCAGCGTGATATTGTCCAACATCGACACCGCGAACCATTTCGGTTTCTGGTCGACCAAAAGCACGTGGCGAGATCGCCAGGCCGGCGAAAGCGACGAACCGTCCACGCCGTTAAAACAAACCCGGGCGTCTTTGCCTTGAAGCACGCCCATGATCAAAGCTATCAGCGTGCTTTTGCCCGCGCCGCTTGGACCGGCAAGCTTCGTATGACGGCCAGCCTCAATGGAAAAGGAAAGACCGGAAAGAATCGCGGGGGAACCGGGGTAGGCGAATTGTTCGATTTGGACGTCCAATTTCTGAATTGGGTCGTTGAAATCATAGGATTGATCCGATTTTCGCGGTTTTGAAACAAAAACGGTGTCAATCGTGGCCTGAAGAGCGGCCATCGTGTGCTTCTGGGTCCGGATTTCCGCCAGCTGCATGATCGGCTCCTGAATGAGCGACATCAAGGCGTACGTGGAGACGATTTTCCCGATGCCCATCCAGCCAAGTGCCACGAACACCAAACCGATCCCCGCTCCCAGCAAAGGAAGGGCGCGGGAGAGGATGGAGTAGATCGTGACGTATTGGGCGTTCAGAAGCGCCTGAATCTTCTCGATCGGAACGAGACCATACTCTAACGTGTGGCAAAACCGGGCGGAAAAGAAAGCCTCCTTGTTCAAAAAACGGATGACGCGGTGCGCCTCGATGTTTTCGTGCAGTATTTGAAACAGCTTGTTTTTTTCGTCCAGAACGAGGCGGGTATGGCCGGCGATCTTCTTCGATAACACATGCGTCAGGAAAAAGCACGCGCCAATGAGGCCGAACAAGAAGAGGGCCAGACGCCATTCGTTGAAAAAAAGAAACGCCGCCCCGGCGATCAGCGAGAAACTTTGATAAAGAAAGACGACCGGAAACGTGACCTTTTGCTGGGCGAGCAGGCTGATCTCGTTTTGGAACAAAGACAAGCAAAAAGCGGTGGAGTGCGTTTCAAAAAAGGAGTGGTCCTCGGCCATGAGCCGGCGCTCGTATCGTTCCAGCGCCTCCTTTTTTCCGAGAACGGGCAGCATGTGAAAGCCGTATTGGGAGCAAAAGCCGCAAACGACCATGCCCGCCAGCAGTCCGAGTAAAACCCAAAAACAAGATGGAGAAAAGGCGAGGCCTTGCGAGAGGCGGTCGATTAAGCTTTGAATGGCCGCGATAAAGCCATACAGACACGCCATATCCAAAAGAAAGAAAAAGAGAGTTCGTCGTTGTGTTTGTTTGACCATGGAATTCATAGTGTTTTTTCCTCCTGCCATGATTTTAAAAGGAAAACCGCGAGAAGAAAAAAAGTGAACGAAAAAAGGAAAACGAGGAAAATTAAAGCGGTTTGATCGAAATGTCTACCCGAATTGCTGGCGGAACGCGTAAAGCCTGGTTCGATCGTTCGTTTGTTCGCTAATCCAGCGTAGTTCATCGTGAATCAACCGCGCCATGATGGAAGAAGGATAAAACGCCTTGATTTCTTTCCGGCAAATCGTCCATAAATAGTTTTCAAGAATGTCAAAAGACGCGTGATTGAATTTCATGTCAAAATACGTGTAGAGATGCTGGTACTCGACAGGAAAGTGGTCGATCGGAAAACGATAAAAAACCCGTTTGTCGAATCCATTCGCGGAACCGTGCATATGCGCCAAAAATAAAATGGCGGGGAAAAAAGTTTTTTCACATAGAACCTCTTTCATCAAAAGGGGTTTCGCTTTTTCAAAATCGCGCTGAAAGTAGGCGTGGATCGCGCAAATATGGATCCAGTCGCGCGCAAGGAGCGGAAAAAACGGTTCGGCACGAAGACGGGAAGCCTCCTCTTCGAACGATTGCGGCTGGATATGGTGCATTAAAAAAAGCTTCGCGACGCGTACGCGCGCCGTTTCACGCGGCGTTAAATCTTTTTTTCGCAGCTCTTCGCAAAGGGAGGCGGCTTCGTAAAAGCGCTCGTTTCGAATGAGCAAAAACAAATACTGGATCCGGTTCCGGTTTGTATGGAAGACCAGCGCGTGTTGGATGGCGGGCGTCAAGGCGGAAAGCGGCGCTTGCTCAAGCGCGTCGAGAATTTGTCCCATTACGATTTCCTTCATGGCAGGGCGGATCCAGGCGTGGATTTGAAGCAAGTCCGAGATGGAAAGCGTTGAATCCGTTAGCGCAAGACAAGTCAAATATTCGAAAATCGTGCCGGAAGCGGCATACGATTCAATTAAAGCGCGCAGTCGTTCAGGCGTACGGCTGTTTTCTTTCTCGAAAGCCAAGGCGCATTGTTTTTCCGCGCGCAAAAAATCGTTTCGTCTGGCGGCGTCGTACAAATAGGAAAGATTGAGTTTGGCCAGGAGCTTGTCGTACGTTTCGCTTTCTTTTAGGGGGAATTTCCGCAGTTTGGCATACGTCGCTTTGGAACAAACGCCTTCGATGAACCGCTCAACCGTCCACGTTTTGTTTTCTTTCCATTTTCTTTTGCGTAAAAACTCGATCATTTGACCGATTTTCACCTTTTCGTGCTCGGGAATGTCGATCATTGCGTTTCCTCCTCTTTGAAAAACTCGTGCATCGTATCCACGTACGCCCGGGCGATGGCTTTGGCGACGCGGTTTTGCGTGACCGGACTTTTCAGCGCCTCGAGCTCGGCCGGATTCGACACGAAGCCGACTTCCATCAGCATCGAGGGAATGGATTGGTTGTCGACAACCATGAGCGGCGCATCCAGCGTAGATTTGGTGCCGCGATTGGCCGAATAGGAAATGGCTTCCAGATTTTCCACGATCCGGCTGGCGGCCGCCATTGAGAACGCGTCGTTGGGGCGCACAAACGCGTCGTAGCCAAACGCATCCGGATTCGAACTCGCGTTGAGATGGATCGACAAAAAGCAGTCGGCGCCCTTTTGAATCGTTTGGTCAATTCGCGCTTGCAAATCCGCCGTTTCCTCGTGCGGCCAGTCCACGTTGTCGTCCAGCCGGGTAAACAACACCTCGATCGAGGGATCGAGCTGGCGGACCTGCTGTCCGATTTTATAAGCGATCTCCATCGTTAAGTCTTTTTCCAGCGTGGTTTGGTCGGCGCCGATCGCGCCGCTGTCGTATCCGCCATGACCCGCGTCGATCATTAGCGTGGCGGAAGGTTCGCGCTTGTATGCGCTCAGCCCCCAAAATCCAAGGCCGAGAAGCGCGAGGAAGGACCAGACAATAAAGATCCATGTTTGTGGTTTCTTTCGTTTCATACGTTGATTGTGCCACAGAAATCTTAATTTTTTCAAAAATTTCAAAAGTTTTGGGCACTTTTCCCGGTTTTTATCGTATATAAAGGTATGAGATGTTTACGATGCGGGAACGAAGACCCGAAATTCTTCGCGTACGATCAAGGGGTGTGGTATTGCCGGCGGTGCGTGCGCTTCAACCGGCTCGATGTCGGCGCGGTCGTTTCGCCACCCGTCCTTTCCCGGCGGACGATCCATGAAAAACCGGAACTGGCGTTTGGGCTCACTTCCGCCCAGAAAGCGGCCAGCGCGCAGGCTTTGCGGTATTTACAGGCCAAAAAGGACGTGTTTTTATATGCAGCGACCGGCGCAGGAAAAACGGAGCTTTGCTATGAGAGCATTTGCGCGTATTTAAGCCAGGGGAAAAAAGTCGGTTTCGCCATCGCGCGCCGGCAAGTCGTCCTCGAGATCGCAGCCCGTTTGCGGCAAGTCTTTCCCCGGTTGCGAATCGTCGAAGTGTGTCAGGGCCACACGACACAGCTGGACGGCGATTTGATCGTGTGCACCATTCATCAGCTGTATCGCTATCCGCAAACGTTCGACTTGCTGATTTTGGATGAGCTGGACGCGTTTCCCTACGCGGGCAGCGACTTGCTGCGCGCCTTCGTGGACCAAGCGTGCGCAGGAGAGAAGCTTTGCCTGTCCGCGACGATGGATCCGGGGCTGGAAGAAGACATTCGGCAAAAGCGCGTCGAAATCGTGACGCTGTTTGAAAGACCGCACGGCAAGCCGCTCGTCGTGCCGGATGTTTGGCGGGTGCCTTTATGGCTTCAGTGGATCTTGACGATTGGATATTGCGGACGGTTTACGAGAGAAGGAAAGCAGACGCTTGTTTTTGTGCCGCGAAAAAAAGACGCCCGGATCATGGCGATGGTTTTGCGCGGCTATGGAGCGCGGTACATCCACGCCGCCTGCAACGACAAGGACGAAGTGATGGAGGCGTTTCGCCAGCGAAAGTTTTCCGTCCTGGTGACAACGACTTTGCTGGAGCGCGGGATTACGATTCCCGGCGTTCAGGTCGTGGTGTTCCATGGCGACCATCCCGTATTCAACGCGGCGTCCCTGATTCAGATTTTTGGCCGGGTCGGCCGGAAATTCGACGATCCATATGGAAAGGGGGTGTGTTTATGCGCGCGAACCAACGAAGCCATTCGCTCTTGCGTGTCCACGATCGAATGGATGAACCGGTGTGCCCGATCTGCCTTGAGCCCGAACGAATGATTCCGGCCCGTTTGTTTATCGACGACCGCCCCTCCGTTTGCGCGGCGTGCCGGAAACGATTCAAGCCCCACAAGCGTTCCTATGCCGTGGACGGGGTGGTGTTTCATGTGCTGTATGAATACGAGGAATGGATCGAAACGTTGTTTTTTCAGTACAAGGAACAGCGCGACGTGGCGCTTAGGGATGTGTTTTTGGAAGGAGAGGCGAGTGCGCTTCGAAGAAAGCTGCGGTCGTTTCAATGCGTTGCGGTTTGTTCCAGCGAGGCCAAACGCGCCGAGCGCGGATTTGAGCCCGTGCTGGACATTTTCTCGTCATTGAATCTACCGCTCGAATCGCCGTTTTATCGGGTAGGCAGTCAAAAACAGTCGACGCTTTCGGCGTCGGCGCGACGATCCATCCAAATGGCTTTGCGCCGAAAACGGCACTATCCGCTGCCACCCGCTAAAAAACGCATTCTTCTGGACGACGTGCTGACGACGGGCAGTACGATACAGGCGGCGCTAACTCTTCTTCCTTGCGAGGCGGTGCTGGTGGTCGCGGCGCATCCGCTTTGGATCCAGACGCATCGGCACGAGCGGATAAAAAGCCGGTTTTGGAAATAAAAAAAGAAGACAAACGTCTTCTCTAACGCGCTCTGGCGCGTTCAAAATCCGCGACGGCTTGTTCAATGCGCCGATGGTCGGGCTGGAACAAGATGGCGAGATTCGCCTCGGTTTGCGCGACCACGTCGTATCCGCCGCGCACCATGCACCATTTCAAGGCGAGGCCCAAACTGAGGTTGCGGGCCGCCAAATACAGTTCGACCGGGTCCGCCATATTGCGAATCTGCCCGTTTTCCTGCGCTTTGCGAATCGAGTTGATCGTCGCGTCGCGGGCCGGGGAATTGTAACGGGCGGTCAACGTATGGGTTTTGAAGTTGAGCGTCATGTATTGGGCGTACAGCTCCGGTCCCATTTGCACCGATTTTCGCAGCGTGAACGTCAATCCAAGCACGATCAGCCGCCAGAAGTCGGGCTCGGGATCAAGCTGGCGCAGTCGTTCGCTCAGCTCGTCCAGCGTGCCGCGGTAGTGGTGGCGCAGGATTTCCTCTTTCGAAGGGACATACTTGTAAAACGTCGGCTTCGTGATGTCGCACGCGTCGCAAATGTCCATGACGGACACGTTTTTGAATCCGCGTTCGTAAAACAAATGCAAGGCGGTCTGGATGATTTGTTCTTGTTTTTCCTGATTTTTCATGGTCGCTCCTTTGCGGGCTGCCGGTAAAATCTAGGATCCGTGTAGTTGAGATCCACCATAAACGAATTGCGAAGCCCGTTCACAAAATCGAGAATCAAATCATGATCCGGATCGTTTAAAAAGCACCAGTATCCGCCATAGCCAATCGACAGCGCGACGCCGCACGCGTACAATTCCTCCGGGGAGCTTTCATTCAGGATTTGCCCGGTTTCCTGTCCCATGCGAATCAGGTCCAGCATTTCCGCTTTAAAAGAAGGAATGTCTTCGAATGTTCCTTTGTAGGAACGCAAATTGGCGATGAATGTCGCCGTGTACATGTCGATCCCAATGGATTGGACATGCTCCAGAAAGAAGCAGAAGCCCGTTCGGATCTTTTCCCAGAAATTGGTTTCGTCGGAATATTTGTACCAGTCTTCGGGAATCTTCGATATCATGGTTTGAAAAAAATAACTGAGTAGATCTTCCTTGGAGTTGACGTGTTTGTAAAATGTCGGCTTCGTGATGTCGCACGCGTCGCAAATGTCCATGACGGACACGTTTTCAAAGCCTTTTTCTTCAAAAAGGCGATAGGCGGTTTGGACGATCACTTGCTCTAAATTCTTTTTTCTCATAAACTTTACTCCGGTAAACTTTCTTTATGTAAATTATAGCACATTTTGGGTGTCTTGTATCAAAAAAGTATATATAACGCATATCTTTCATAAAAAAGATAAAGAAATACGTGAAATATGTGGAAAAATTGAAAATTTTGTATTTGAAAACCCCATTTGCTAAAATGAATATAATTAAAGGGGGTAGACTATGTCAAAAGATTCACACGACGAATTATCCGAACTGCTTGATTCCTTCCAAAACGACGACACGATGGAAAAAAAGATCGAAGACTTCGCCAAGAAGAAAGAGCGCCGGACCCGGGCGTCCCGCACGATGGAGGACTTGCTCGTAAAACCGGAACCCGCGTCCAAACCGGTCGAGAAGGAAGAGCGCATCGTTTTGCGTCGCGAAACCGAAACAAGTCCCGCAGCCGACGCCGGCAACGGGGAGACGATGGTCTTCAGCAAAGAGAAAATCGAGGAGGACATTGCCGAGCCTTCGCATACGGTCATCATGGACAACCAGGAGATCCAGACGCTGATCGACGAAAACAAAGGACCGCAGCTGCATCGGGAAAGCCAGCCGCAAACCCGCGTTCGGCCGGGAAAGAAAAAAAGCGACAAAAAGATGATCGCGATCATCGCCGGTTCCGTCGTCGGGGTCCTGCTGATTGGCGGCATCGTCTTTGGAACGATGAATTTGATCAGCGGCTCTTTGAACACGAAAGAAACCGCCAGCGCCCAGCAGGAAAACGCATTTAAGGATTTGAAAAAGTTCATTGACGGACTGGGCGACGACACGCAGGGACTGACCGGATACGAGGCGACGTATTCGAAATTGAGCGCGGCGCAAAAAGCGCAAATCAACGACCTTTTGAAACAAAAAACAGGCAAGACGTTCGACGAGCTGATCAAGGAGCTCAAATCGCAAAAGATCGAGGATTCCAAAAACAACAACACGCAAATCGCGGAAAAGAAAGCGGCGCTCAAAGATCAAATCAACCAGTTGAAATCCCAGCTTGGTCAGGCGCAGTCGGCGGCCAGCGAAGCCAACAACATTCTTTCGCGGGCCCAGCTCGATATGAACGAGGCGGAAAAAAACCGCGCCAGCGCGGCCAGCGCGCTCGAGCAGGCGCAAAACGACTACAACGCCGCCCAGCAGGAAGCCCAAAACGAGCTGAATGAGAAGATCGCGCAAATCCAGGAAAAAATCGCGGAGCTGTCCAGCGAGGATTACAGCGACGAAACAAGCAACAAGCTCGCGGAGCTCCACCATGAGCTGGACGCGCTCAACGCGCAAGGCGTGACGGTGGATGCCAGCGCGCTCAACGCAGCGCAAAACGCCTACAGCAACGCGGATGCCGCCTACAACAACGCGGCCAGCGCCTACCAGACGGCCAGCAGCAACGCCAGCGCGGCCCAAGCCGAGGTGGATTCGCTGAACGGGCAAATCAGCTCGCTGCAAAACGAGTTGAACGCATTGAAATAAGGAAAATACAGAACAGGGATCATCAAGGGGGGATGACCCTGTTTTTTCAAAGGAGGAACGATGGAAACGATTGAGCACACCTTCGAGCCGGTGTACGACGCCGATTCGAAAATTTTGATTTTAGGCACGATGCCTTCGCCCAAGTCCCGGGAAACCGGATTTTACTACGGCCATCCGCAAAACCGGTTTTGGAAAGTGCTGGCGGCCGTGTTTGACGTCCCGTGCCCGCAAACGATCGAAGAGAAGAAGGCGTTTTGCCACACCCATCATATCGCGTTGTGGGACACGCTTCGGTCGTGCCGGATTGAGGGCGCAAGCGACGCGAGCATTCAGGATCCGGTCGGAAACGATATCGGGGCGCTGGTCGCGAAAACGAAAATCGAAAAAGTGTTTGTGACCGGAAGAAAAGCCGAGGCATTTTACGAGGCGTATTGCGGCTGCGACTTGCCGTGCGTGTATTTGCCTTCGCCTTCGCCGGCGAATCGCCAGATTTCGTTTGAAAATCTAAAAAAGGCGTACGAATGCGTGAAGGATTGATGTTTTGTTGGTTTGAGCAGATTTTTTTGTTAGAATGGGAAAGGAAAGTCAGGTGAAACTATGCGGAATGCAATCATCTTAGCCGCCGGCAAGGGGACGCGAATGAAATCGGAAATGAACAAAGTCATGCATCCGATCATCGACCGTCCGATGCTGGCGTATATCGTGGAAGCGCTCAAGGCCACCGGCGTGGAACGCATCGTCGTGGTGGTCGGCTACCAGGCCGAAAGCATCATGGACGCGTTCCCGGATCTTGAATTCGCGGTGCAGTCCCCGCAGCTGGGCAGCGGCCACGCCGTCATGCAGGCGTGCCAGCTCGAAGGCGAGGAGGGCGACACGCTGATCATTAACGGGGACGGGCCGTGCATCCAGCCGGAAACGCTCGAACGGCTGTTCGAAGCCAATCAGGACGCGTCGCTGACGCTGCTGAGCGCGGTTCTGGAAGATGGGGCGCATTACGGACGAATCGTCCGGGATGAGGATGGATCGGTGAAAGCCATCGTCGAAGCCAAGGACGCTTCGCCAGAGGAAAAAGAAATCAGGGAAATCAACGCGGGCATGTACTGCTTCAAAAACAAGGACTTGTTCGAAGGACTGAAGCAGCTGACCAACGACAACGCGCAGCATGAATACTATTTGACGGATCTCGCGTCGATTTTGTCGCGTCAGGGAAAAAAGGTCGAGGCGATGGTCATCGAGGACCGGGACGAAGTCATGGGCATTAATGATTGTGTGGAGCTGAGCGAGGCGTATCGCTGGATGCGGGACCATATCAACCGCCGGTGGATGAAGGAAGGCGTCCAAATCGTCGATCCGGCCCGGACGGTGATTGGAAAAGACGTGCGCATCGGCCATGATGTCATCATTCATCCGGGCGTGTCGATTATCGGAAGCAGCGTGATCGAGGATTTTGCCGAAATCATGCCAAATACGGTGATTGAGGACTCGAAGATCGAAAAAAATCAAAAAATCGGTCCAAATCTCTACATAAAACAAAATTGTGTCGTAAAATAGACGGTGACACAGAAAAAGTAAATTTTAATTTACTGGAAGGGACAAACAAATTCATATGGAAAAAACTATTGTATTCGCTTTGAACTCAAGCCGTGAACTCGCGGAACAGATCTGTGACATTCTTGGGATTGAACTAGGAAAATGTGAAGTCAAGCATTTTGCGGATGGAGAGATTCTTGTGGAACTCGGCGAATCGGTCCGGGGAAAAGACGTTTACTTTATCCAAAGCACGAATAAACCAGTCAATGACAACTTGATGGAGCTGTTGATTGGCATCGACGCCTGCAAACGCGCCAGCGCGGCGACCATCAACGCCATCATTCCTTACTTCGGATACGCGCGGCAGGACCGCAAAGCGAAACCGCGTCAGCCGATTTCCTCAAAGCTCGTGGCTTCGCTGCTGGAACGCGCCGGTGCGGACCGCGTCATCACGATGGATCTGCACGCGACGCAAATCCAGGGCTATTTCGACATTCCGGCCGACGACATCACGACGCTGCCGCTCATTGGCGAGTATGTAAAGTCTATTGAAACCGGAAACGACGTCGTTGTCGTGTCGCCGGATCATGGCGGAACGGTGCGCGCGCGCCGTCTGGCGGAAATGCTGAACGCGCCGCTGGCCATCATCGACAAGCGCCGTCCAAAACCAAACGTGGCGGAAGCGATGAACCTGATTGGCGATGTCAACGGCAAAACGGCGATCATTATCGACGATATGGTGGACACCGCGGGCACGTTGACTTCCGGCATCAACATGCTGAAGGAAAAAGGCGCGAAAAAAGTGTACGCGGCTTGCTCGCACGCGATTTTGTCGGGACCGGCGGTGGAACGGCTGAAAAACGCGAACCTCGAAGAGTTTATTTGCACCAACACGATCGACCAGACCAAAAACCACGACGAGTATCCGCAGATGAAAGTCATTTCCGTGGCGCCTCTGCTGGCGGCGACGATCAACGCGATTGAGCACAATTCCTCGCTTTCGAGCGCTTTGCAGAACGCAATCATCGAAGACTAAAAAACAAAAAAAGAATCATAGACTGGAAAAACTCCTGTTTCTATGATTCTTTTTTCTCGTCCACGCACAATTTCGCGTATTCTTCGATCAATAGGAAAATCCGCTCAAGAATCGTTTTTTGCATCAATGTCCGGTTGGCGTCGCGCAAATAGTAATCCGCTTCCTCCTGGATTTTTAGCGTGGTGGCGGGGCCATCCAGCAGCGTGTTGAGGTCCGCATCCAAAATACGGGCGGCCAGGATCCAGTTGTCGATTGAAAATCCTGTCTTTCCGCGTTCCACTTCACTATAATGTTTGCTGGAAATTCCCAGGCGCTCGGCCATCTGGTCCTGTGTAAGATGCTTGTTCAAACGATATCGGCGCAGCCGATTGCCTCTGTCGAGCCGCAAATCTTCATTTTTCATAAAATCAAC
Source organism: uncultured Dubosiella sp. (assembly GCF_964018005.1). NCBI lineage: Bacteria > Bacillati > Bacillota > Erysipelotrichia > Erysipelotrichales > Erysipelotrichaceae > Dubosiella > uncultured Dubosiella sp. Next base: position 8,805 of record NZ_CAXHOA010000024.1, on the reverse strand, counting down.
CTTTGTACATTACCTTATAGAGGTAATATACAACCGAATAAAGGGAGAAAGAACCTAGTAAAAGGTTTAGTTTACACCAAGGAAAAGGTAGGTATATAATAAAAATATGAATACATTTTTTGAATTTATGCAGAAAAAAAATCCGCGCCGTATCCAAGGTGCCCGTTCGATTCGAAACGGGCTCGTCCTGCAAGGCGTGCGGCATGGCGACGTGATTCGCGGGTCGATATCCGATTCCGACCGGTTTGTCGAATGGGTCATGGCCGCCAGCGCGCTGTCCATCACGCTGGAAATCGACCCGGCCGCCCGGCCTTTGAAAGAACCGGAAGCGGAAAGCGATTTGTTTTATCCAATCCAGTACGACAAAAACGTGCCGGTGCTGAAAATCCGCGGCACGTCGTACAGCCAGAACGATCTTTGCGCGTTGCGAGAAGAAGGCGTCCGGCAGCTACTGGAACAGCGATAGGAAATTGGCTTCGACTTGGCGGGCGACATCGGCTTCCTCCAAACCTTTCAGCTCGCTGATTTTTTTCGTGACAAATCGAACATACCCCGGCTGGTTTTCCTTTCCCCGGTAAGGAACCGGCGTCAAATACGGCGAATCGGTTTCCGTCAGCAGGCGCTCAAGAGGACAGGCGCGCACGCAGTCGGGACCGTGTTTGGCGTTTTTAAAAGTAATTGGACCGGCAAAGGAAATGAGGGCGTTCATGCGCAGGCATTCTTTCATCGTTTCGACGCTTCCCGAAAAACAATGGAAGACGATCGGGGTTTTGGCGTGCGCTTTGAGCAAATCCAGACAGTCGCGCGTGGCTTCCCGCATATGGATCGCGATTGGAACTTTGTATTGGTTCGCCAGCCGGATTTGGCGGACAAACAAGTCTTTTTGGACCTCGTTGAACGTATTGTCCCAATAGTAGTCCAAGCCGATCTCGCCGAGCACGTCGATTTTTCCTTCCCGCAAATACTGCTCGAGCCGCTCCATTTTGGCGTCGTCAATGGTTTTGGCGTCGCCGGGAAACCAGCCAAACGCCACCTTGAAGCGCGCGTCGGCTTCTTTCAACTTGAGCGCGCGTAAAAATTCCGTTTCGTTCGTACACATGATCAGGCACGACGAAACGTCCTTCATGCCCTCGAGCACGTCGTCGAGATGGTCGTACAGCTGGTCGCAAGTGATATGACAATGGCTATCGGTATACATAGGCAAAACCTCCAAATTCCATTATAATGGTCACGGAAGGAGGATTCCATGGAAACCATCGTGAAATTGAATGTATCCGCCCGCGATTTGTTCGCGATCATGGAACAGTCGCTGCTTCAGGAAGTCAAGGCGGCCACGAACAAAAACGTCGACGCCACGCAAATCGGACGCGGGTTCACGTATACGAAAAAATCCCAGGGCCGGTCCGTCAAAGTCGCCGTGACCGGATGGAAACGCGACGCGTTGTACGAGGCGACGTTCACGTCCAATGGCGACACGATCTTCGTGCGCTATGAGCTCGAACCCGAAGGTGAAAACGCCGTGTCGGTTACGTATCGGGAGGAAATCCGGCGCAAAGGCCAGACGAAGCCGACGTTCGCGTCCAGACTGGGCGAAAAAAAAGCCATCAAGCAGGCGAAGCGCATGCTGATGGCGGTCGAAGCGACCATTTTGAATCAAAAGAAAGCGCAGGATCACTCGTCGTAGACGAAGTCGGTCCTGTTTTCTTTTTTGAGCGCCTGGATTTCCGGCACCCGGGAATACGCCCACAACAGCTGGATCGTCATCGCCACCCAGATGAGCGGCTCCGACCAGATGACGGCCATGTAGCCAAACACCGGGATGAGCAAAAACGAAAACAAAAACTTGCCGACCAGCTCGATGACGCTCGACACGAGCGGGACGATTTTCTTTCCCAGCCCCTGTAAGGCGTTGCGCATGTTCAAAAGCACGGCCAGCACCGTGCAAAACGGCGTGTTGACCAGCAAATACGTGCCGCCGTTTTGGAGGACGACTGGATCGGTGGAGCCGCTGATCCAGTGGATGATTGGCTGGTTGAGCGGCATGACGAACAACGCGCAAGCCAGCGCGATGCCAATGCCCAGCCGGTTGGAGATCCGCACGCCTTCCACGATGCGTTCGTATTGGACAGCGCCTTTGTTTTGGGCGACAAACGTGCTCGAAGCCGCCGAGACGGAAGCGATTGGCATCATGACGATGGAGCCGCATTTGCGCGCCGCCGTGTGGGCGGCGATCAGCGTCGTGCCCAAATTGTTGATGGCCGCCTGCAAAATGACAGTTCCCATGGAAACGATCGACATCATGAAGCCCATCGAAAGACCTTGGCCGCCCAAATCCTGCACGAGCGCCTTGTCGTACACGAACGAGTGGCGCGCGGGAATGAGAATGCGCTTTTTCAAGCCGATATAGCCCAGTGACACGAGCGTCGACAAAAACTGCGCGATGATCGTCGCCCAGGCCGCGCCCGCCACGCCCATGTGAAACCGGGTGATAAACAAGATGTCCAGTCCGATGTTGATCAGACAGGAAAGAAACAGAAACGCAAGCGGCGCAAGACTGTCGCCGACCGCCCGCAGCATGCCGGCGCTCAAATTGTAAAAGACGGTAATGGTCATGAACAAGACGATGATGCGGATGTACGTCAGGCTTTGTGCGAAAATGTCGGCCGGTGTGTTGAGCACATGCAGCAAGGCGGGCATCAGCGCGTACGCGGTAATCGTCAACACAACGCTAATGAGCGCGCTGAGCACGAGCGAGGACGCGATGCTTTTTTTCAGACCCGCCTCGTCTTTGGCGCCAAAGTAGTGGCCGGCCACGATGCCAAAGCCGGCGCCCACGCCCGTGGCGAAGCCGACGATAAGCTCGAAAATGGCGGTGGTGGCGCCCATGGCGGCCAGCGAGGCGTCGCCTAGAAAATGACCGACGAGAATGGTGTCGACGGTGTTGTACAGCGTTTGAAACAAATTGGAAAAAAACAGCGGAATGGCGAACCAGAGCAGTCCCTTGACGATGCTTCCTTCCAGCAGCGAGTGAGATTTCATTTGTTTCCCTTCCTTTCTTCTTTTCCATTATAGCGAAAAACCGGCGCTTTTCCTGAATTCTTGTGGATGGATTGAAAATAGATTTTCAAAGAAAGCTTTGCGGCGTTGAGAAAAACGAAAAAAGCCGCGGGGACGGCTTTTAATAACGGACATAGCGAGTCAGGGTGTCCACATCGCATTTAAGCACCCGGTCGATGTCGATGCTTTCGCTTTGCCGATACGCTTTGGCGGCCGATTCGAACAAAAGGAAAAGGGTTCCACCTCCATCAAAATACACTTGTTCGAGCCGGGAAGGCAGCGTGATCGTTTTTGAGGGCTTCGCGTTCAAAAAGTAATCGTCGCTGCGGTCGAAGAAAGCGAGCATCGACTCCTGGTCCGGCCCGTTGCTGGCGGACAAGACGATGTATTCGTCGCTGATCGCGATGCCCTGGCAAATATCGCCGATAAAATCGTAGCCCGCCACGCGAATCGTCCGGGTCGAGCGATTGTCGATGTGGCCGCTGAAAGGCTCGATTTTGTAAATGTACAAAGACAGCGTTTTTGTCTTTTTATCAAAGCAGCCGCAATACACTTCGAAGTCGTAATACGTCATGAATGTGTTGTTTTTCATTTGCGGCAGCTGGCGGACGTAGTCGAACCGGATCGGTTTTCGGGTTTTGGAAAAATTGTAGCTGTCGATCGTCGCGAGCTTTAAAGAGGAAACGCTGGCGTGTCCTTCTTCCTCGTTTTTGGTCGCCACCCACAAGTTGCGGCAAATCGGGTCGTACGCGATGCCGCCGACGTGGGAACGGTTTTCCAAAATAATCGTTTTTACGAATAAGTGAGAGCGCTTGTTCAAAACGTAGATCACGCTGTTGTGCTTGTGCTCATGACAATAGGCGCTAATCATAATGTAGTCGTCCACGACTGCGACGCCCTGAGGCGTCATGTCGGCGCACTCGTCGACCTGGTTGTGCAAGTCGACCGTCTCGGTTCGAATCAAGCCGGGAACTACATACGTTCCCTCGTCTTTTTGCGACTTGTACACGTCGAAAGACGCGTCAAAGAGAATCGGATAGTTCGTCAAAACCTTTTTTTGTTTTTCAAGCGTTTCGTAAATAGCCGGATTCACGTTGGTGCCAGTGGAGGCGATGGATTCCATCGCAAACGCCGGACGGAAGCAGAGCGCGCACCCCCAAGCGCATACCCAGGCTATTCCATTCAGTGTCTTCTTTTTCATGGCATCATTATAAAAACAAAGAAGCGAAATTTCTTTCCGAATGCTTATTTTTTAATTCGGCCATGGATGTCCGGATCGTACGTGGCGTTCACGTCGATCGCGCCGTTTTGAACGGGCGCCTCCAGCATCACCTCGTAGTCTTCGTCGGTTTCGCCAACGACCACAAAGCTGGCCACCGTGCCTTTTTTGTACGTATACGCGATTGTTCCATCCGGTAGGGCGACGTCCAGATCCCGCGGGCAAATCACGGTGTGGATTTGGATCGCCTCGCGATCGGTTCCCTGATCCAGGGCGTAGTACATCGAGGCCGCTTTTTCGCCCCAATACGGGTCGGACGCGTACTGGACGTTGATTCCGCTGCCTTTGTCGCCAAACCAGGAGCCATGATAGCGCCAGTCTTTGGGGTTGGCGTACGCCTGCTGAATGAAATAGTAGGCGTGCTGGTGGACGCAGTCTTTCAAGTCGGCGTACATCGTGGCCAGATCCGGGTTTTCGTCAAACGCGCCGTGTCCGAACACGTTGTGTTGTTCGATGGCGTACTGGCTTTGTCCGTAGGCGCTCTCGTTGCAAGCCAGGGAAAACATCATCGAGCCGTTGACGAAGACGTCGTTTTGCTCCTGGATAAAGGTCGGCTCGCTGTCGTAAAGAACCGATTCGTTGTCGGCGCACGGATAGGCCGAGGCCAGGGCGTCGATGCCGCGGATCCGGTACAAATACTCGTCGTAGGCGTTGTCGGCTAGGGCGGTTTTCGAACGGTGCGGGACGAACTGGTAAAAATTGAAGTACGGCTCTTTGTTGAGGGCGCGCTCGTAGGTGCCCGCTTGCATGTCGGCGCTCATCGTGGCGAAATCCGGATAAAAATAGTGTCCGTCGTAGGAATAGTACGTCGTGTCCTCTTTCAGGAAATCGGGCGCGGGACCGATGTTGTAGGCGATCGAGGCGTTGTTAAGCAAGTCGGTGCACACTTGATGGACGAGCGCGGTGGTGCCGCGCGAGTAGCACGAGATGTCGTAGGCGGGATCGTAAAACATCAAATTGATGTCGTCGACATCGACCCAGCCTTTGACGCCGGCCATCATGAACAAAACCTTGGTTCCGTTTTTGTTCGTGTCCAAATACAGCGCGTCGGAGCCGTAGCTGCCGTTTAAATAGCCTTCCTCGCCATCGGTCGTGGTGTAGGTCGTGTTTTCGCTGACATCTTTGGTGTGGAAGTTCACGAGGCCGCTTTGGAGGGCGACGACTTTTTCGTTTTGGTTTTGAATGCAGGACAAGGACGACGCGTCCAGCGATTTCAGCTTGCGTTTGGCGAAGGCAAAGTGTTTATACGTCGCGACGACGGGTTCTTCTTCGGAGTAGTTCAAGACGGTGAATGTTCCGTCTTCCGTGCACTTGAACCCCAGGTACACGGCGAGCGCGGCGGCCAGCACGCCAAGGGGAACGTACAGCTTCTTGTTAAAGTGTCGCCGCGGCTTTTTTCGTTTTGCGTTGTTTGGCATAAATGAGGTATCCTTTCACTTTTGTATTATTTTACACGATATTGGACCGGGGACCTAGCGAAAAGTTGTTTTCGGACAAGGATTCGCTGCCAAGTTTTTGACAGACTGTGTTATAGTGAGATAGTGGAAAGGACTGGGCACAATATGGCAAAAATGGACGAAAGACTGGAAACGATGGTTGAACGCTACAATGAAATTAACGAGTTGATGATGCGCGCGGACATTGTTTCCAACCGGAAGGAAATGGCAAAATTAGGCCGGGAACAAAATGAATTGACACCGATCGTGGAAACGTACGGGGAATATAAACAGGCGAAAGCCGATTTGGAAGACGCGCAGCTGCTTTTGGCGGAAGAAGACGACAAGGAAATGCGGGAAATGGCGCAAATGGAAGTCGAGCGTCTGGAACCGATGATCCAGGCGTATTTGGATAAACTGGAGCTTTTGCTCGTACCGAAAGATCCAAATGACTCGCACAACGCGATTTTGGAAATCCGCGGCGCGGCCGGCGGGGACGAGGGCAATATTTTCGCTGGCGATTTGTTCCGCATGTACGCCAAGTACGCGGAAGCCAAAGGATGGAAGCTGGAAGTGATCGACACCGAGGAAAGCGAGGCGGGCGGCTATTCGCTGATCTCGTTTAAAGTCAATGGCGAGGGAGCATACGGCGTCTTAAAATTCGAATCCGGCTCGCATCGGGTACAGCGCGTGCCGAAAACGGAAAGCCAGGGACGGATCCACACGTCGACGGCGACCGTGCTTTCGATGCCGGAAATCGACGCGGAGGATTTTGACATCGATATGAACGACTTGGAAATCGAGACGATGCGGGCGTCGGGAGCCGGCGGACAGCACGTCAATAAAACCGATTCGGCGGTTCGAATCATCCACAAGCCGACAGGCATTATCGTCAAGTGCCAGGATGGACGCAGCCAGCACGAAAACCGGGCGACGGCGCTGGCGACGATCCGGGCGCGCGTGTACGAGGAGCATCAGCGCAAAATCGACGAGGAAAACGAGGCGGAACGCCGGACAAAAATCGGATCGGGCGACCGGGCGGAAAAGATCCGGACATACAACTATCCGCAAAACCGGGTGACGGATCATCGAATCGGCTACACGGTCAACCAGCTCGACCGTATCATGGACGGTCGTCTTGACGATTTGATGCAGGCGTTGCAACTGGCGGACCAGCAGGCGAAGCTGGCGGGGGAAAAACAATAATGACCTACCACGCGCTGGTAGTTGAGGGCCGTCAGCGGCTGCTGAAGGCGGGGCAGGGAGAACAAGCCGCCCAGCTTTTGATGGTCGAGCTTTGCAACGCGAAAGAAATCAACTTATACATGGTGATGGACGAGCCTTGCGATCCGGCGATTCAAACCGATTATTTGGAAGGGATCCACGAAATGGAGAAAGGATCGCCGCTTGGATACGTGCTTGGCTTTGAATGGTTTTACGGCTACCGGTTTCAAGTCAATGGCGACGTGTTGATTCCGCGGCCGGAAACCGAGGAGCTTGTGGCGCTCGTTCTTCAGCTGTTTGACGAGCATTTTGGCGACCGCGATCAAGTCGATGTGTTTGATGTGGGAACCGGATCGGGGGCGATTGGCATTTCGCTTTCTTTGGAGGAGCCGAAAATGAACGTGGTCGCTTCCGATATTTCACCAGAGGCGCTCGCGATCGCCCAAGCCAACAACGAAGCGTTGGACGGCCGGGTGACGTTTTTGGAAGGAAGCATGCTGGAGCCGTACATTGAGCGGGATTTGCGGTGCGATTTGCTGGTGTGCAATCCGCCGTATATTCCAAGCGCCGAGCCCATGGAGCATAGCGTGGTGGACTATGAGCCGCACGTGGCGTTGTTTGGTGGCGAGGACGGGCTGAAATTTTACCGGCAGGTGTTTGAGCGCGCCAAGGAAGTGTGCCGGGACAAGGCGGTTCTCGCGTTTGAGATGGGCTACGATCAGGGGGACCGGCTCAAGGCGCTGGCGCTTTCCTATTTTCCGGAAGCGCTTGTCCGGGTGCATAAGGACTTGTCGGGAAAAGACCGGATGCTGAGTGTCGAATTGTAAAAGAAGAAGGTGGACGTATGGTATTAAGCAAAAATTCTCCGTGCTGGTGCGGTTCAGGTAAGAAATACAAACAGTGCCACGAGGAGTGGGATAACACGATCAATGTGCTGAAGCTGCAAGGCAAACAAGTGCCGACGCACGATATGGTAAAAAGTCCGGAAGATTTAAAGTGGATCCGCAAGGCGGCCAAAATCAACAACGGCGCGCTGGATCTCGTGCAGGAAAAGATCCACGCCGGCATGTCGACCGGAGAGATCGACCAGCTCGTGTATGATTATACAGTCAAGCATGGCGGCATTCCGGCGCCGCTTGGCTATGAAGGCTTTCCGCGAAGCTGTTGCACGAGCATCAACGACGAGGTGTGCCACGGCATCCCGGACGATAACCGGATTTTGAAAGACGGCGACATCGTCAATGTGGACTGCACGACGATTTTCCATGGCCACTACGCGGACGCGAGCCGCATGTTTTGCATTGGCGAGGTGTCCGAGGAGGCGAAGCGGCTTGTCGAAGTGACAAAAGAGTGCATGGAAGCAGGAATCGCCGCGATCCGGCCATGGGGCCATTTGGGCGATATCGGCGCCGCGATCCAGGAACTCGCGCATAAAAACGGATACAGCGTGGTCATTGACTATGGAGGCCATGGCGTGGGTAACGATTTCCACGAAGAGCCTTTTGTCCATCATGTCGGGATCAAAGGACAAGGGATGATTTTGGCTCCGGGCATGGTGTTTACGGTCGAGCCGATGATCAACGAAGGCGAATACCGCTTGTTTATTGACGCGGACAATGGCTGGACATCGTATACGGAGGACGGAAAGCTTTCCGCCCAATGGGAAAACACGGTGCTCGTCACAGAAAAAGGCATCGAAAAACTGGCTTGGTAACGGGAAGGCGCATCGACGCCCAATGTCATTTAGTTAAGAAATGGCAGTCTTAGAGGATACATTTTAAAGTGTACCCTCTTTTTTTTAGATAATTT
>NZ_CAXHOA010000023.1:23474-28977 GCF_964018005.1 uncultured Dubosiella sp. | reverse complement strand
GTTGCCAGCCCCTAATTTCATTTCAATCCATGATTTCTTGGTTAAGTTTTTTTGAATTAAGCGATTGCTTTCATTGCTTTTTCTACGATAGCAATTTTTGCTGCTTCTTCGTCAGCTTTTGCAGCGTCGCCTTCTTCGCGATGTTTCTTTTCCCAACCTTTAAGTGTTGCCAAACGCTCGTCAAGACGATCTTTTGCTGTCTGGGCGTATTTGCCAGTCTCGTCGAAATGTTCAACCAAGTCAGCAACTACTTCGTCACCATATGCGTTTCCGCCGATTGCGTCAGTCAATACTTTTTTGAATTCATCTTTTGTCATGATAATTACCTACATTCCTACTGTAAAGTCTTTTACTATCTCGGCCTGTTCTGGAATGCTTTAACCTTTCATTTTCATCATTTTAATTCATAAATTCAGGTCTGAGTTGGGGCTTTTGAATGCCTTCTTACTTTACATTCTCATAATACAAACCTTCATTCGAAATTGACAGCGAGATGCAACATGAAATTGAATTTTTTTTAAAAATCGCTTTTTTGGGCCTAAAAGGGCGGAATCAGGCTTGTTTTTGGCGCTAAGTTCTACGAAAAACAATACATACCATTCTTTCTTCGCTTGTTTCCGGCTTTCAAATCCTTTGAAATGTCCTATCCTTCCTTTTTGGGTTTCTATCCAGTTTTTTTTGGATTTCCGTCTTTGGATCGGCATGAAAAAAGGAGCCGGGAACAGCTCCTAATTTCATTTCAATCCATGATTTCTTGGTTAAGTTTTTTTGAATTAAGCGATTGCTTTCATTGCTTTTTCTACGATAGCAATTTTTGCTGCTTCTTCGTCAGCTTTTGCAGCGTCGCCTTCTTCGCGATGTTTCTTTTCCCAACCTTTAAGTGTTGCCAAACGCTCGTCAAGACGATCTTTTGCTGTCTGGGCGTATTTGCCAGTCTCGTCGAAATGTTCAACCAAGTCAGCAACTACTTCGTCACCATATGCGTTTCCGCCGATTGCGTCAGTCAATACTTTTTTGAATTCATCTTTTGTCATGATAATTACCTACATTCCTACTGTAAAGTCTTTTACTATCTCGGCCTGTTCTGGAATGCTTTAACCTTTCATTTTCATCATTTTAATTCATAAATTCAGGTCTGAGTTGGGGCTTTTGAATGCCTTCTTACTTTACATTCTCATAATACAAACCTTCATTCGAAATTGACAGCAATATGCATCATGAAATTTAAATCTTTTTAAAAATTGCCTTTTTATTAGAAAAATAGATGAATTCCGCGTTTTTCGGGGATATGTATTACTATAAATAATACTTTCTAACTTTTTTCTCGACTTTGCCTTTTCCCCCCATAACAAGTTTCGTCAACTTTTTCAGTGCTTTGCCTTTTCGGCGTCCCGCCAGTTGTCCTGATAGCCGCCCAACAAATCGGTAAACCGCTTCGTCGTCAAATGCGGTCTTGTGATGGCGCTTCCCACCACGACGCTGTGGGCGCCAAGGAAAATACATTTCATCGCGTCTTCCGGCGTGTAAATGTGTCCTTCCATCATCACGTACGCCTCGTCCTTGAAATCCCGGCACATTTTCGCGAACATCCGCATATCCGGTCCTTCAATGTGCGCGGTTTCCTTCGTATAGCCATACAGCGTCGGCGCGACGATGTCGGCGCCGTTTTCAATGGCCCGCTTCGCCTCCTCGTAGTTGGACACGTCCGCGAACACGATCGCTTCCGGAATTTCCTTTTTGACGTCCTTGATCAAGTCCCACGCCTGCGTGCCTTCATGCGTCGTTTGCGCCGTGCAGTCCAGGGCGATAATTTCCGCGCCCGCGTCCCAGATGGCGCGCACTTCCTTCATCGTCGGCGTGATGAACACGTCGGTGTCGTCGTGCCACACTTTCCAAAGGCCGATCATCGGCAGTTCGGGAACCGCCTGCTTAATGGCCTTGATTTGCTCGGGCGAATTGGCGCGGATGCCCACGGCCCCGCCCCAGCGTGCCGCTTCCGCCATTTTCACGACCATATCGTCGGTATAGATCGGATCGTCATGCTGCACCTGGCAGCTGACTATCAACCCGCCTTTCATCTTTTCCAAAATTCCCTTTTTCCGCGAATCGGTTGTCTTCATACTCTCTTTCCTCCTGTTCCGCTGCTTCAATCGCAAATCACAATGTTTTCCAGCCGCTCGTCTTCCGGGCACGCGTCCATGTAAATATCCTGAAACGCGTCCAGTCTGGCCCAGGAACAAAGCGCCCGCTTGCCGATCTTGGACGCGTCGACAAGCAAGCGGCTGTGCCGGCAGCGCTTGAGCACTTCCTTTTTCACCTGGCCGACTTCAAAATCGAACACGCTCGCCTCGCCCCGTTCCAGGTCGATGCCGTTGGTCGTCAAAAACGCCAAGTCAAAATTGAATTGTTTGAGCATCTCAATCGTCAGCGGGCCATACGACATGTCCCGGTTCAAACCGAACTCGCCCCCCAGCAAATAAATCGTTCCCGGAAACGTGGCGGGCAGCTTTTGCAAAAAATACGTATTCGGCGTAATCACGGTGACACGCATAGTCGCGATCCATTCCGCCAAAAACAACGTCGTCGTGCCCCCGTCGACATATATGCAGTCGCCTTCGTGAATCGTTCGCGCCGCTCTGGCGCACAAAAGCCGCTTTTGCGCCTCGTTCACGTTTTCCTTGGCGCGAATGGCGACTTCGTTGGCGCTCGACACGGTGGCGGCCCGCTCCTTAAGCACGGCGCCGCCCCGTTCCCGAATGACGACGCCCTGGTTTTCAAGTTCGATCAAGTCGCGCATCGCGCTCGATCTGGACACGTCGAAGCGTTCCATGATTTCCTTGACGGAAACGAACGCGTCGCGCTCGATCATCTCCCGGATGAGCATCAATCGCTGGGCGCTTAGCATCAGCCGCCCACCCGCACTTTCACGCCTTTTTTCGCGCCGGTTTCGATATACGGTTCCAATTTTTGTTTTTCCATCATTTTCTCCTTTTCATACGCGTATGGCCGTCCAAGATTTTTCCATTTGGAAGCGCCCAGTGGATGGAACGGCAGCAAGTCGACTTCCTGAATGCGGTTGCTGGCCGCAAAATCGAGAACAGCCTCAATCGTTTCGGACTCGTCGTTGAATCCGGGAATGACCGGCATGCGAATCACGATTTTTTCGGGATGATTTTTCGCCAAGTACCGGAAATTGGCGACGACCAGCTCGCCGTTGCCACCCGTGATGGCGTTCAGCTTTCCCGCGTCGAGATGCTTGAGGTCCATCAAAAACAAGTCGACGTCATCCACGACTTCACGCAGCATGGCCGGCGCGTAGCTACCGGTCGTTTCCAGCGCCACATGCAAGCTTTGGGCTTTGAGCTTTTTGAGCAAGGTTTTCAATCCTTCGGGCTGCATAAACACTTCCCCGCCCGACAGCGTCACCCCGCCGCCGCTTTCCTCGTAAAAATCCCAATCTTTCATCGCGATGTCCACGAGCTCGTCTTCGGTGTAGTCCGTGCCCGAAAACGTGATCGCGTCGTTCAGGCACTCTTGGGCGCATGCCTGGCAGCCTTTGCAGCGCGACCGGTCAATCTGCCATTTTCCTTCAGGAAACGCGATGGCCGAAGCCGGGCACACCGTCCGGCACATTTGACAGTGGACGCACTTTTTTTCATCGTGAAGCAGCTCGACTTTTTGGCTCCACGTTTCGGGATTGGCGCACCACGGACAGTGCATGTGACAGCCTTTGAAAAAGATCGTCGTACGGATGCCGGGACCGTCGTGGGTGGCGAATCGCTCGATATTGGTTACTCTAATCATAAAGCGTCCGGCTGAGCAGTTCTTCCTGCACGTCTTTGGTCAAATTGACGAACACGGCGCTGTATCCAGCGACACGGACAATCAAATCGGGATAGTTTTCCGGGTGGATTTGCGCGTCTTCCAAAACGCCGCGATCCACGACAGTGACCATGAGCTGGCACCCGCCGTTTTTAAAGTACGTGTGAAAGAGCGCTTTGACTTTTTCCTTGTCCTCGTGCATCATGCGCGGCGTGAATTTGATGTTTTGCACGCTGCCGCCATGGTATTTGGCGTCGAAGCGGGCGAGCGATTTGAGCACGGCGGTCGGCCCGTTTTTGGCATTGCCTCCTTGCGGATTGTTGGCGGGATTCATGTACACGCCTTTTTTGCGGCCGTCCAGCGAGGCGTCGGTTTCATGGCCCCAGTCCGTGTTCGTCTGGTTGTTGGAGATGACGATCAAGTAATAGCCAAGGCCCGCCTCGATTCCTTTTTGCCGGATGCCTTTGGCGACGTACTCGTACAAATCGTTGGCGAGCTCGTCGCATTCGGTTTCGTCGTTGCCGTATTTGGGCAGCGTCAAAATTTCCTTCTGGAGCTTTTCATAGCCGGCAAAATTGGCGAGCGCGGCTTTGTTGAGTTGTTCCAGAGTGTACTTCTTTTCGTCGTATACGAGCGTTTTGATCGTGGATAACGCGTCGCTGGCGTTGATGTTGCCATACGTTTCGTTGGTGCCGCCTAAAATTTCGACACCGCCATCAAGCAGCGCTTTTTGGCGTCCAAGGCAATCATCCATCAAAATCGAATTGAATAAAAACGACACTTCCTCGCTCATCGTTTCATAACTATGTTTTTGGGCTTCGACGCTTAAATCAAAATAGTAGTCGAGAACGGCTTTGTATTGATCGTACAGCGCGTCGAACGTCGTCAGTTCCGAAAGCGGCTTGAGGGATAATGGGCCCGCCTTGTACACGCCATCCATCGGGTCGACGCCTTCGTTGAGCGCGATTTGAAGCAGCTTGACTAAATTGAGCAGCGTGTTGGGCGTGCCGACGCTTTTGCCCTGGATGACGAACTCGCCGCAGCCAAACGGAATGTATTGCTCGGCAAGCTCTTTGGGCACGCGCATCGCGTACTGGACGGCGGGCACGTTGACATCGTCGTTGTACAGCGTGGGATACGTGGCGCCGGAAGCGATGCACTCGTAGGCCATGTCCATGATTTCGGGATCGGTGTTTTGATCGAAGCGAAGGGTGAATTGCGGCTCGACGTACCGGGTGTCCTTGCATACCCGCAAGCAGATCTTCGTGAACAGATCGCACGCTTCCTTGTCTTTTCTTCCCTGGCCGCCGACAATGATGCGGCCATTGACGGTCGTCCGCCGGTTCTCAATCATTTTCCAAAGCGATTTGAGCAACCGGTACGCTTCGTCTTCCGTGAGCGTTCCCCGGTCGATGTCCTGTTTCAAATACGGGCCGAGCACAATGTCGAGGCGGCCGTAATTGATGCAGCCGGCGCATAAGGCGTACAGCCAAAACAGCTGGAGCGCCTGCCGGAAGGTGGCGGGCTTGTGGTCGAGCAGAAAGTCGAGGTCGGCTTCCATTTGCTCGAGTTCCCGGATCCGTTGCGCGCTTTTTCCTTGTTTGGCTTCGTGGACGAGTTCGATTTGACGGCGAAGGACGTCTTTGAACAAATCGAGCGCCTGCGCGCACGCGTCCATGAA
>NZ_CAXHOA010000023.1:0-23374 GCF_964018005.1 uncultured Dubosiella sp. | reverse complement strand
GCTTCGTGGACGAGTTCGATTTGACGGCGAAGGACGTCTTTGAACAAATCGAGCGCCTGCGCGCACGCGTCCATGAACGGGTTGGATGGCCGGCTTTCGATTTCCTGTTGGAGGCCGTCGATGCCTTGCCGCATAAGTTTTTGATAGTCGAGCATCATGCCCGAAAGGCGGGCGGTCGCCATGAATGGATATTTGCAGTCGATAAAGCGGCCGGTCGTCGTGTCGTTGAGAACGTCCTGACAATACAACGTCTTGACGTCGTGGTCCTGCCAGAAATCATACAGCGCGTCCACACGGTGCCATTCGCTTTCGGGCAGTTGTTCTTTAAAGGCGCGCAGCTTGTGAAACACGCAATAGTGGCCCACGCCGCCAACGCTGGTGACGGCCCCGAATCCAATGGGGAGAAAATCGAGTCGTCCCGCGATCAAGTCGTCGTCTTCGATGGTACGAAACAAAGTCGGATAAATTGTTTTTAGACATTCGATTTCCCGTTTCGCCTTGTCCTCGTGCTGATTCGCCTTGTAGGCGTCTGTATATCTTTCCATGATTTCGAGTTGTTCCATAACCGGCTTTTCGCAAGGGATCTTTTTGGAGATTTCCACGTTTTGCACGCCGTCGATATTGATTTTTGCCATCGCATTCTTCCTCTTATTCTTTCTGCCTTTACTATAGCATCTATTTTGGAATGTTCAATCCAATTTTATTCTTTTTTATTCATTTTTATTCAAAATAGTTCACATCAAGTTCTGTCCCTCTTTTTTGTTGCGGTTTTGTCCACTCTGTCTACGATTTATTTTGAAGAATTGTATATTTTTTCATCAGCAGATTTCTGATACGATGGGCACATCAGAAATGAGGTATAGCTATGAAAACAAAACACACGACGAATGAAATCGTTTTGACGGCGCTGGGCATGGCGCTCGTGTTCGTGGCGACGATGTTTATTAAGATCCCCAACCCGCTCGACGGCTATTTTAATTTAGGGGATGGCTTTTTGATGTTGTTTGCGGGGATGCTGAATCCGTTTTGCGCGTTTTTGGTTGGCGGCCTGGGTTCCGCTCTGGCGGATGTTGCGGGCGGCTACGCGTATTATTTTATTTGGACGTTGCTGATCAAAGGCGTCGAGGCGTTTTTGATTTCCGAGCTGTTCCACCGGTTTGGTCCGAAATACAAGCTGGGCTACTATGGCCTGGGCGCCATCGTCATGGTGGTCGGCTACTTCTTCGCGAAATGGTTTTTGAAGGGCAGCGCGCTCATCGCGTTGTCGGGCGTGCCGGAAAACATCCTGCAAAGCGTGGTGGGCATCGTCATCGCCTGGGCGGCTTATCCAATCATCCAAAAAGCTTTGGGAAGAACGCGGCACTTGAAAGCGGAATAAGCGCAAAAATGCGGTTCAAAAAAGTCTTGCCCGAACGACAAGACTTTTTGATTGGTTTTATGCTTACATAATTTGCGCTTTGGCGTCTGGAAGCTCTTCTTTCAATTCCTCATCCGGAATGTTGCCAAACTGCACGAGCAAGTCGTACATGTCGGTGCCTTTGAGCTTTTTGATACCCGCCTGCAACGCGGCTTTTTCGATTGGATTCAGCTTCATGTCGGTGACTGGCTTGCCGTCGCGCAGCTTCGTTGTCGCGTAAAGCAAGTCACGCACGTCGAACGCGCTTCCCCATACTTCCGGTACGCCGCGGTCGACATCGCAAAGGGTGTACACGGCTTCCATGCCGGTGCGCATCGAGTATTCGGTTGTGAAAATCGTATCGCGCGGCGTTTCGGCGAATTGACCGATGAACGCGAAGTTTTTCGCTCCTTCCGGCACGACATTTGGACGATCGTCTTTTTGTCTTGGCATGAAGAACGCGGTAATGTACGGCATCATGCAAGGCACGGTGTTGGCGCTCTTTTCTGCCAGCTCTTCAATTTGATCTTCCGGCACGCCCAGGTGGTACAGCCACTCCATGCAAATTTCTTTTCCGGTGCAGTCGCGCATCGCTTTTTTTACATAGTTTCCTGGCTTGTCCGTAAACAAACCGTAAATCCAGCCGACAAGCTGGTCTTTTGGCTGATCTCTAAATTGAGGCTGCCGGTTGAAGGTCCAGGACAACAGCCAGTTTGAATCCATCACGGTCACGATTCCGCCTGTGACGACACGACCCGAGAACGGATCGCGCTTCGTGATTTTTTCAATATATGGCGGAATCTTGTCGTCCAGCGTCGTCACGGTCGCGGACTCCCAGTTGGTGAGTTCCGGCGTCGAGCAGAACTTATGCGGATGGCCAAACGACTTGTCTTGCGCGGCGATGTTTTTCCACATATCCCATACGCCGCCTTGTTTTAACTCGGTGTTGAATTTGGCTGGTTCGTTTTGCGAGCCAAACGAAGAGTTTTCCACGCAGCTTCCGTTGGTGATGAACACCAAATCGTTTTCTGTCAAGTCGATTTGTTTTTGTTGCCCGTCCGCTTCTGTCACAAGCAAACCAGTCACGACTTTGTGATCCGGCTCGATTTCAAACATGACGTCATCGACTTTTACATTGTACTGGAAATCGACATCGTGCGCTTTCAAATAGTTGATCATTGGCAGGATCATCGACTCGTACTGGTTGTATTTTGTGAACCGGAGCGCGGAGAAATCCGGCAGACCGTCGATATGATGGATATAGCGTTGAATGTAGCGTTTCATTTCCAGCGCACTGTGCCAGTTTTCAAAAGCGAACATCGTCCGCCAGTACATCCAGAAATTGGAGTCCAGCACTTCGTCGTCAAAAAACTCGGTGATTTTCTTGTTTTCCAATTCTTCTTCCGGGGTGAAAAACAGCTTCATGATTTGCATTTGGGCTTTGTCGGACAATCCAAATTTCTTGTCCGTGTGCGCGTCTTGTCCACGATTGACTGTCGCCCGGCACAACGAGTAGTTTGGATCGCGCTTGTTTAAATAATAATAGTAATCCAAAACGGACATGTTCGGGTCTTCGATGGATGGGATGTCGCGGAACAAATCCCACATGACTTCAAAGTGATTGTCCATTTCGCGGCCGCCACGCATCGTATAGCCCAGACCCGGATACTGGTATCCGTCGCAGGCCCCGCCAGGCAGCGCGTCTTTTTCAAGAATGTGGATTCTCTTTCCGTCCATTTGGGCGTCCCGCACAAGGAAGCAGGCAGCCGAAAGCGCGGCCAGTCCGGATCCAATGATGTACGCCGACTTGTTTTCAATGCCTTCCGGTTTGAGCGGATGGGCAAACGCTTCATAATTTCCACTTGAATAATACATGAATAAATCCTCCTTGAGACGCAAATCCCCTTTGGCTTTCAATATCTTTATTATAAATTTTCAACGTGCAAATTGCTTTTAAATTGCCTGACTAAAACAAAAAAAAATCGGGATAAAACCAAAATTTTGTTTTTTGTTTCCCGATTTAAAATCTTTTTTTATTGATTTCCCGCCAAAAAAGCGAAAAAGGTTCTCTCGATTTCCGTTGTTATTCGGTCTTCAGCGCCTTGGTTTGCTCCCAGGTAAATTGCGGATCCCCGAAATGTCCATAGCAGCTTGTCTTTTTGTAAATCGGCTTGCGCAAGTCCAGCTCCTTTAAAATGTTGTCGACGTTGAAATTAAAGTTTTTCTCCACGACCTCCAGCAGCTTTTCATCGCTTAGTTTACCGGTTCCAAACGTGTCGACGCAAATACTGATTGGCTCGTTTTTTCCAATCGCGTACGACACTTGCACTTCCGCCCGTTTCGCCAAGCCGGAAGCGACAATACTTTTCGCGACGTACCGGCAATAGTACGCTGCCGAACGATCCACCTTGGTTGGATCTTTTGACGAGAAGCAGCCACCGCCAATCCGTCCGCGTCCGCCATACGTGTCGCAAACGATTTTTCGTCCCGTCGTTCCGGAATCGCCAAAGCTTCCGCCTACCACGAAGCTTCCCGAAGGATTGATAAAATATTTGGTGTTTTCATCCAGCCATTTCGCGTCGACGACGGGCGCGATGACCTCTTCCATCACAAGCTTTTTGATTTCTTCCTGACTTAGCGACGCGTCGTGCTGCGTCGAAACCACGATCGTGTCGATTCGCTTTGGCTCGTCGTCCACGTATTCCACCGAGACCTGGGTCTTTCCGTCCGGTTTCAAAAGCGGATTGTTTCGACGAACCTTGGCCAGCTGCATCGCCAGCTGATGCGCGTAGTAAATTGGCATCGGCATGAATTCTGGTGTCTCGTCGCAAGCGTAGCCAAACATGATACCTTGGTCGCCCGCGCAAATTTCCTCCTTGTTGACGGCGTTGTGAATTTCCGGAGACTGCTCGTTCACAACGACGGTCACGTAGTAATCCTCGTCGTACCCGATTTTTTTGATTGTATCCAGCGCGATTTTTTCATAATCAATTTTCGCTTTTGTGTTGGCCTCGCCATACACGAGCACGAAATCATCTTTGATTGTCGCCTCCACCGCCATGTTGGAATCGGGATCCTGGGCGAGGGCTTCGTCAAGAATGGCATCCGCGATTTGATCGCAAATCTTGTCTGGATGGCCTTCCGTTACACTTTCACTTGTAAAAATATAGTTTTTCATGTTTCCTCCTGTAAAAAACGCATGCCCGGAAGCATGCGTCAAAGAACGGTACTTCTTATCGGTGTTAGCAGGACCACCTTAATTTGCATCAGGTTGGTGTGAGGTCGCCGAGCTAACTCTCTACCTCATCTCTTGATAATTGATCAAATTGTGCCTTTATTTAAACAAAATCCGCCCGGATTTTCAATCCTTTTTCTCGTTCAAATCGCGGATATATTTTTTCAGCATCACAAAACGGGCGATTCCCAGCAAAAGAACGCCAATCCCGATATAGAAAATCGGCATTCGATCCGCCAGCAAGCCAACCGCGCCGATCACGATTCCAAGCCCCGCCAGCTGCAGCTGGCGGAACAGGACTTTCATTTCATCGCTCATTAGCGAACAGTCGTGCCATTTGGCATGTCTTTGGCCACACTGACAAAGCTAAGATCCTTGTCGTTGGCCGCGCAAAGCAGCATGCCTTGCGATTCGACTCCCCTCAGCTTGACAGGCTTCAAATTGGTGACGACGATCACTTGTTTTCCCACAAGCTCTTCCGGCTTGTAGTGTTCGGCGATTCCGCTCACCACTTGCCGCACTTCGTCGCCCAAGTCGATTTGCTCCACGAGCAAACGGTCCGCCTTCGGGTGCGGCTTGCATTCGATAATCGTGCCGACTTTCAGCTCGACCTTCGCGAAGTCGTCAATCGTGATTTCAGGCTTCTTTTCATTGGCGACCGGTTCGACTTTGGCGTCTTTTTTCTCGGCTTTTTCTTTCGCTTTCTTTTCTTTGGCCTGATCTTTTTCAAGCTGTTCGAAAAATTCCTTTTCATCAATACGGGCGAATAAGACTGGCGCTTTCTTCACGACATGGCCGCCGGTTTCCAAATGGCCAAACGACTCAGTCGATTCCAGCGACCGCTGCCCGGTATTGAGCATGTCCAAAATCTTTTCGCTCGTTTCCGGCAGGAAGCTTTCCAGCAACACCGCCGCGATTCGAATCGACTCCAGCAAATTGTACAATACCGTCGCCAGCCGCGCGCGATCCTCTTCGTTTTTCGCCAAGACCCAAGGCGACGTTTCATCAATATACTTATTGGTCCGGCGAAGCAGTTTGAATATTTCATCCAAAGCGGCGCCCACTTGCAGGTCTTCCATCTTTTCTTCGACTTTTTCCTTCGTTTCCAGAGCGGTCGAAATAAGCCCCTCATCCACCGGATCGTAAACTTTCGGGTTGGTAATTTCCCCGTCAAAATACTTGTTCACCATGGAAATCGTGCGGGAAACCAGATTGCCTAAAATATTGGCCAAATCCGAATTGATCCGCTCAATAAGCAATTCCCACGTAATCGTTCCGTCGTTGGCAAACGGCATCTCATGCAGGCAGTAATAGCGTACCGCGTCGACGCCAAAATAGCGAACGAGCTCTTCGGCGTACATGACATTGCCTTTCGATTTTGACATTTTGCCATCGCCAAACAACAGCCAAGGATGACCGAAGACTTTCTTTGGCAGCGGCAAATCCAGCGCCATCAAAAAGATTGGCCAGTAAATCGTGTGGAAGCGCAAAATATCCTTTCCGATAATGTGCGTCGCCGGCCAGTATTTTTTGAACTGGTCCGACTGTTCCTCGGCTTGCGCGTCGTATCCAAGACTTGTGATATAGTTGCTCAACGCGTCGACCCAAACGTAAATCACGTGTTTCGGATCGAAGTCGACCGGCACGCCCCATGTAAAGGACGTTCTGGATACGCAAAGATCTTGAAGTCCCGGACGCAAAAAGTTGTTCAGCATTTCGTTTTTGCGCGATTCCGGCTGAATGAAATCCGGATGCTCCTCAATGTATTGAATGAGCCGGTCCGCGTATTTCTGCATATTGAAGAAATACGCCTCCTCTTTGGCTTTTTGAACGGGTCTGCCGCAATCCGGACACTTCCCGTCCACAAGCTGGCTTTCAGTCCAAAACGATTCGCAAGGGGTGCAGTACCAGCCTTCGTATTCGTCTTTATAAATGTCGCCTTGCTCGTAAAACCGCTTGAAAATCTTCTGGACCGCTTTGACATGGTCTTCGTCGCTGGTCCGGATGAAATAATCATAGCTTGTGTTCATCAAATCCCAGTTGGCGCGAATCGTTCCCGCCACGTCGTCGACAAACTGCTGCGGCGTGATTCCCGCTTCTTTCGCTTTTTCCTCGATCTTGATTCCGTGCTCGTCGGTACCGGTTTGAAAAAACACGTCGTATCCCTGGGCCCGTTTGAATCGCGCGATCGCATCCGAAAGAATGATTTCATACGTATTTCCAATGTGGGGACGGCCAGATGTGTAAGCAATGGCCGTAGTTAAATAATAAGGTTCTTTTGTACTCATAAAGGAACTCCTCTCTACTTTGTCATGTCCGCCGCTTTGGTAAAGATGCGAACGAGCGCAAGACCTTTATCCGGGCAGTTCGTTACGCCCAGATCGCGTCCAGGCCGGTTCGGGCCGTGGAAATCGCTTCCGGCGGAAACGAATAGTTTATTTTTTTGAACAAGCCGCAGCAACGCGGTCATCGTCTGTTTTTGAATCGCCGGCGAGAAGCACTCGATTCCATCCAGACCCAATCCGATCAGCTCCTCGATCGTGTGGTCGTCGATGTAGTCCAAATGCCAGCTGGACAAGATCGCGATGCCGTTGGCGTCGTGGATCGCGTCGATGATTTCTTCAGCGGAAGGATATTTTCCTTCCACGAAGCATGAACCGCTTTTACCGAACACGTCGTTTTTAAAACGGGCCATCGCCTCTTTCTCGTTGGCGCAGCGATCCAAATATTTTGTCACAAACGGTAGTTTCCGCGTTTGCCGATTCCGGAAAACCATCTCCGTGATTTGCTGCGCGGTAATCGTCTGGAACCGGGAATTGGACATCAGGGAATCGAGGTCGATGACGATGCCCGAATACTGTTCGAACTTCTTCACCCGTTCAATCGACATTTCCTTTTCGCGACGCAACGATTCCTGCTCCAAAACGTTGAAGATTTCCTGATTCCAGTCAATGTAGTAGCCCAAAATACGAAGCCGCTCGCCATTGTACTGACAATCAAATTCCACGCCTGGAATGTACTGGATGTCGTACAGTTTCGCGAATCGCGGAGCGGCCGCGTTGACGCGGGCGCAGTTATGGTCGGTAATCGAAATCGTTTCCAGTCCCAGTTTTTTCGCCTGCTTGAAAATCTCCTCCACGTCGTAGTAGCCGTCGTCGCTGTAATTGGAGCGAATGTGCAAGTCGATCGGCGAAACGTCCAGCTCCTCTTTTTGTTTTTTGACTGCGGGTTTTCTCTCCTTCGCCGGCTCGGCTTCCGCTTTCTCCCGAATCTCGATGTTCGTTTCCGGATCGCGGACTAAAATCAGCTTGAAAACGAGATCGAAGATCGTCTGCTGGTTTGGCATGGCCAGCGCGCACAATCCGTTGAGCGCCCACCATCCAACCATACCGGTCGTCTTAAAGAAAAAGCCAAGCACCATTGTCGGCACGCCAAAGCCGAAAACCTGCCGCATGATGAGCGTCAAAGGCGAAGCTTCCCGCTTGTTCCGGCCCACCAGGCGCAATCCCATCAGGGAATATCCAATCGTCTGCCCTTGAAAGCGGGCCGTAACGACCGAAAGAAGGATCACACACGTGACAAACAGCAACGCGTACATTAAGTAAAACAGCAAATCAAAAAAATGGGGCGGGATCAACCCGCATAAAATGAGCAAAAACTCAATAACCCAAATATAGACAGGAAGAAGACAAATATTCACATCGATCAAAAAAGCGAAAAAATGCGCTTGATAATCTTCAACAGTTCGCGTGAGAGGTTTTGCGTTTTTATATCCGCCGTTACGGTATAGCTGGGCTCTTTTCAGCATTAGCCCAATATATTGTTTGATTGAGTTCATTTCTTCACAAACCTTTCTGCTATCTTTTATTATATAAAAAATAACGAACGAAAAAAAGAGTCATACGACTCTCTTTAGAATTCTTTTCGTTTTGTGAACAAATAGCCAAGCACAGCGCTCGCCAGACCACAAAGCAAACCGTAAAGACCGGCATGGGTCGTCGTCGCGGTGTTGATTCGCGGAACAAGACGCCCCGGTGTGACAGCCGGCGTCGCAAACTGGATCGACTGCGCTTCCTGCAGCAGCTTCTGATACGACTTTCCGCCTGCGTTTTGTAGCTTGGTATTGACCGCCTCTTTATCCGAACGGCTCAATTTATTCCAGGAAGACAAACCGGAAATGATTTTGGTGTAATTGGCGCCAGTCGCGCTTCGATACATCATTCCGCTCTCGCTGGCATACGTGGCGATAAATTCATCCGCAGCGCTCGACGACTTGGGCGTCGGCTCTTCTGTTTTCGATACCGCTTCGTTTTTCGCCACGGTCGTTTCGGCCGGCTGCGCTACCTGCGGCGCGGCTTCGACCGGCAAAACCGGCGCTGCGGCTGTCGGTAAAACGAGCTCTTGCTGCGGCTGCACTTCCGGTTCGAAAGCGGCTTGCGCCAGCAAGGAAGTTTTTGGCTCGGCACCAAAAGCCGGTTCGGCGTTCTCGCTCACGAAAGCGAGCGTCATCGGCTGGAAAGCGGTTGGCTGCTCAACCGGATCTTCCGGCGTCTCGAGTGTCTCCTCGTCTGGCTCAGTTTTCTCGACAGATGGCAAATCCGGATTTTCAGCCGGCTGCTCCGGGGTCGGCGCAGGCGCCGGTTGCTCAAGTGGACCAGGCTGTTCTTCCGCTGGTGTCTGCGGTTGCTCAGCCGGAGCCTGTGGAGCAGGCTGGACCGGAGTCGGATCGACTGGCTGTTCCGGCGTCGGATTTTCAGCCGGTTGTTCCGGAATCGGCGTCGGTTCCGGCGTAGGCTGCGGGTTCACCGTCGCGGCTGCCTCTTGTTCCTTTTTCGCGTTTTCCTCGTCGATTTTCGCCTTGACCTGATTGGCGGCAGCCACCAGGTCGTCATAGGTTGTCAGCGTAATGACGCCCAGACCCGGATTGGCTTTCGCCTGCGCGATCCGTTCGCCAAACTTCGTTTTGACATCTTGCTGAAAAGCGGCGGAAAACGCAGGTAGTTTTCCCGCGCCCTCCAGCACGATCGTATAATTGGTTTCATCTACCCCTGTGATGAGCTGCGGGGTCGTTTTCGGTTTTGCGGTGGCAGGATCCATGATGACGGCTTTCGTCACCGGATCAAGTTGCTGGATCTGGATCGAACAATAAGTGTCGATAAACTGATCGGCCGTTGTGATGACGGTCGGATCTTGCACGACGACTGTTGTCAAAGTTTCCTGAGCCGTTATCGGCATCCCGGCGGTGACGGTGCCCATTCCAAGCATCGTGCCGGCCATGGTGATCCACAATCGTTTGTTCATACGCTCACATCCTTTCTGCGCACACACTTCATTGTATCAAGATTTAAATCAGATTGCTAGCTCCAATAGTTTTTCACAAATTCCCGCGCTTTGTAGTCGCTTTGCGCCAGCTGCTCATAATCCGGATCCTGTATGTATTCGACGTGCTCCAGCGCTTTTTGGATGCTCGTTTCAATGTCAAGAAATCCGATTTTCCCGCGCAAAAACATTTCCACGGCTTGTTCGTCGGCACCATTGAAAATCGCTCCGGCGTTGCCTTCCTTTTCGCCCGCCTCGTAGGCGACGCGCAGCATCGGAAAGCGCGCCTCGTCCATTTGCCGAAAGTGAAGATCCCTCGTTTTCGTCATATCCAGCGGCTTTTCCTCTTGGAGATCGAGTCGTTGCGGATAAGCCAGCGCGTACTGGATTGGCAAACGCATATCCGCGCTTCCAAGCTGTGCCATCACGGCGTGATCCGCAAATTCAACCATCGAGTGCACAATGCTTTCCGCGTGGAGAACGACGTCGATTTGCGAAAAAGGCAAGTCAAACAAATAATGGGCTTCGATGACCTCAAAGCCTTTGTTGACCATCGTTGCGCTGTCAATCGTGATCCGTTTTCCCATATTCCAATTTGGATGGGCCAGCGCCTGCTCGACGCTTACATCGCGCAGCTGGCTGCGGTCGAGATCCCGGAAGCTGCCGCCGGAAGCCGTAATAATCAGACGGGACACCTCCCGCGTCGTATTGCCTTGCAGGCATTGAAAGATTGCGCTATGCTCCGAGTCGATTGGATACAACCTGGTCTTGGTTTCCTCCAGTGTCTTGCGTACGAGCGCGCCGCCCGCGACTAGACTTTCCTTGTTGGCCAGCGCCACGTCGACGCCTTTGTTGAGCGAGGCGAGCGTCGGCTTCAACCCTCGAAATCCAACGGTCGCGTTCACCAGCAAGTCGTAATCGCAGTTCTGAATGCACTCTGTCATATTGTCCTCTCCGACAAATGTTTTTTTTCCTTCGAACGCCGTTTCGGGCGCGACCGCCATTCCAACCACTTGAATGCCCGGATGGCGGGCGACGATATCGTGAAGCGCTGCTTCGCTCGTTCCGGCGCTGACACCTACGAGTTCAAATAAATCGGGGTGCTGCTCGATGACGTCGATGGTCTGCTGCCCGATGGACCCCGTCGCCCCCAGCAATAATATTTTTTTCATAGTGATCTCCTTTGTTTTTTGATTTTATTATACGTCAATTCGACGCAAAAAAAGAGGAACTTGTCGTTCCTCTCAAAGGATTGTTTTAGTCGAATGGAATTGGAGTCAATCCCCAGATTTCATTGGCGTATTCCCGAATCGTCCGATCGCTGGAGAAATAACCGGATTTCGCGATATTGACCAGCATCATCCGCGCCCAGCGCGAGCGATCCTCATACATCTGCTGCACAAGGGACTGCGCGTAAATATACGCTTCGAAGTCCGCCAAAACGAAGAACTCGTCGTTGCGAAGCATCAAATCGTTGTAAATTTGCTGGAACTCGTTTGGATCGTTCGACCATGTGTTGTTTTTGAGGCTCTCGATTACCTCGCGGATATTGGCGTTGTTGTTGTAGAGATTCCAAACATTGTAGGAGTTTTCCTTCCGCAATTCGTTGATATCTTCCACGTGGAGGCCAAAGATTTCCGCGTTGTCGTAACCGACTTGCTCTACGATTTCCACATTTGCGCCATCCAGCGTACCTAGAGTCAGCGCCCCGTTCATCATATATTTCATGTTTCCGGTTCCGCTCGCCTCTTTGCCGGCGGTCGAGATTTGCTCGCTGACATCGGCGGCGTTCAACAAGATCTCGGCCACGGAAACCGAATAATTCGGAATGAACACCACTTTCATGAACCGGGAAATTTCCGGGTCGTTGTTGACTTTGTCCGCGACCATGTTGATCAGCTTAATAATTTCCTTTGCCAACGCGTAGCTTGGCGCCGCCTTGGCCGAGAAGAAGAACGTTCTCGGATAAATTCGGAAATTCGGATCTTTTTTCATCCGCAAGTACAAATGCATGATGTGGAAAATGTTGAGCAGCTGACGCTTGTAGGCATGCAAACGCTTCGCCTGGCAGTCGAAAATCGAGTCAATATCAATGTCGATATTCAGCGTATCTTTGACGTATTTAGCCAGTATTTCCTTGCGCTCCCGTTTCACTTGCATAAAGCGCTCCTGAAGACGAGGATCGTCCACATGCACCATAAGTCTGGTCAGCTGTTCCGGATCCTTGATAAAGCCGTCCCCGATCGTGTCCTCGATCAACCGCGCCAGCTGCGGGTTGGAGTACAGCAGCCACCGGCGATGCGTGACCCCGTTGGTTTTATTATTGAAACGTCCCGGATACAACCCGGCGAACGCGCTCATGACATCGTCAATCAAAATCTGCGTATGGATCTTGGCCACCCCGTTGACGCTGTGGCTGCCCACGATCGCCAAGTGAGCCATATGGACCTGATTGTCTTTTAAAATGCCGACTTGCGAAGCCAAATAGCCTTTTCCCTGATGCTCGATCTCATAGCGGAACCGGCGGTCGATTTCCTCGATGATTATATATACGCGCGGCAAAAGCTCCCGCATCATATCTTGCGGCCATTTCTCCAACGCTTCCGCCATGACGGTGTGATTGGTATACGCCACGGTCCGGCGTACGATATCCCACGCTGGATCCCAGTCGTAGTTGTAGTCGTCCATCAGTACACGCATCAGTTCCGGAATCACAAGAACCGGATGCGTGTCGTTCAGCTGAATTGCCACTTTTTCCGGTAAGTTGTCCAGGCTTGGGTACACGCGCAAATGCGATTCAATGATTTGGTTGATGCCCGCGCACACAAAAAAGTACTCTTGTTTTAATCGCAGTTTTTTTCCATCCGTTGTGGAATCGTCCGGATAGACGTTGGTCGTCAGCGCCAGTACGTCATTCAAATACTTGCTTAAATTTCCGGACTGTACCGAGTCTTCGTCGACTTCGGCATCCCATAAGCGCAAAGTGTTCGTGGTCTTTGTATGATATCCCACGATCGGCTCGTCATACGGAACGGCCCGCACGACAAAATCCGGCGCGTACTCCATGTGGAATTTCCCATTATAATCCATGTACGCGTCGATCTTGCCGCCAAACTTGACTTGCACGGCGTGTTGCGGTTTCCAGATCTCCCAAACGTTTCCGTTTTTCAGCCAGCAATCCGGCAACTCGACTTGACGGAAGTTTTCGATTTTCTGCTTAAACAAACCGTAGCGGTAACGAATACAGTTTCCATTCCCCGCCAGATCCAAAGAAGCCAGCGAATCCAGGAAGCAGGCGGCAAGACGTCCCAGTCCACCGTTTCCCAGTCCGGCATCGCTTTCCATTTCCTCCAGTTCGTTAATACTCAATCCGCATTCTTCCAATCCGTCCTTTACCACATCATAAAGTCCGAGATTCATTAAGTTGCTCGTCAGCAACCGTCCCATCAAAAACTCCATAGAAAAATAATAGAGCTGTTTGGTATGCGATTTCTTGATCGCATTCTTCGTCTCTTTCCAATGAATGCCGGCGTAGTCGCGAATCATCTCCCCCAATACGACATACCGCTCCACTGGATACGTGTCTTCGAAATCCCGACCATATTGCTCAGATACTGCCAGTTTAAAGCTTTCGACAAACTTTTCTTTCGAACTAAAATTCGACATAAAATTCCCTCCTGTCGTTAAATTATACCAAGAGAATCCCATAAATCAAACATTTTCCCCAAGATTCATCGAAAAAAAAGAAGGAAAAGAAGAAATATTTATTCAATTTTGACAACGGGAAAGTGCCAGCGGTATCCTACGCCCGTCACCGTGTCAATATAGGGCTGTCCCCTATACGTCCCTAACGCTTTTCTGAGCCGGCTCACGCAATGCGACAGCGCGTTATCCATCGCACCGCGTTTGGTAATCATCATCAATTCCTCGCGGGATTTTGTTAAGCGATAATCCAGAACCAGCCGTCTTAGCAAGGAAAACCCTTCGCGCTTGATGGATAGCTCCACTCCTTCGCGCCACACTTGTCGGGTATTCAAATTGATCAGCAGATCCGCGCTCCGAAATAAAACGATGGGTTCTTCGATTTCCAAAAAAAAGACGAAGATCCGCTGGTCGTTGATTTGCCACTTCTCGATATTTCCGTTTGGGTATTGCTGTGTGACATTACGACATAAAGAAGTATTCCATGGAATCACTAAATATTTAGGAATCTTTTTCTCTTGTTCTTCCATTTTGTTTTTCTCCTTGTTTATGATTTCAATGATACGCATGGATATATTTATATGCAAGCCATTGGATTAAAAATAAAAACAAAAAAAGCGCACAATCACGCTTTTGATACAAAATCCTGGATCTGGATAATTTTCCCCGCCGGATTTAAGGTTACGATCGAAACGAACCGGTCCTCGTTTTTTAGCCCGATGAGCGCGGCTTTTCTGCCTTGCACGATTGCTTCCTCGTAGCGAATCAAAAAACCGTCGAAGTGCTCCATGCCAACATGGGCGTTTCCGCGTTCGTCAACATGAATCACATTCAAATCAAACCAGTTTTTTTCAAGCGACTCGTTTTGATTGACCGCCTCCTGAAAGGAAACGAGGCTGGAAGGGTTCCCTTTTTCCTTTTTCTTTCGCCCGATCCCAAAATCAAAAGTGCCTTTTTTCCGGTCGAGATCGCGACGGGTGGCAAAATCCTTCATGGACTGCTGCTGGTGGACATAGCGCGCGTAACTCTCCCGCACGTGGGATGGCGTGCCGGCCGCAAACTCGATGGATCCATCTTCCTTCTCGGTGTAATACTGTTTGTATTTCCGCCACTCGTACATGGAATAATCGAAACTCATTCTTCTTCCTGCAAGTCGATGCTTGGAAATTTAAAAACTTGCTCTCCTTCCCGGCTCACTAAGTATTTTCCTCTGGCGATGTACTCTACGTAATCGGGATTGGAAAGGTTCTTTTTTGTCGTTTCCAGTTCCTTTTTTTCATCATCCAGCTTGGCGGATTCTTTCAAGTTGTTTCGAATTTCGCTTTTCAATGCGAACGTCGTCTGAATCTCCTGGCTTCCAAAGTAAATAAGACTGAACGAAACAGCCAACAAAGCGCATGAAATGAAATATCGCTTGAATCTCGACATTTTTTTTCTCTTTTTTACCTGTTTCATCACTCCACTCCCTCATCTGTTTTTTATAGTATACCATCATTTGATATACATTGCCAAAATGGCGATGTCGCTTGGATTGATTCCGGAAATCCGCGAAGCCTGTCCCAAAGTCAGCGGGCGAATCGCGTCCAGCTTTTGCCGCGCCTCCAAAGACAAGTTGTCCATTTTTGAATACTCGAGATCCTGCGGAAGCTTTTTGGCTTCCATGGCCTGCATGTGCGCCGCGTCCCGACGGGCTTTTTCAATATAGCCCGCGTATTTCGTGTCGATTTCCACCGCGGTTGCCACTTCCTCATCATAATGGTCTGCCGTGATCGCCTCCAGCAGCGAAAGCGTGATTTTCGGCCGTTTTAATAGTTCCAGAGCGGAGCATCCATGCCGAAGCGGATCGTAGCCCAGCCCGGCCAGCCGTGCATTGATCGCCGCATCCGGCTTGATATGCGTTTCGGCCAATGCTTTTTTCGCCGCGTCGATCTTTGCCATTTTTTCCTGAAACTTCTCATAGCGGGCATCCGAAACCAAGCCAACCGCATGCGCCTTTGCCAGCAGTCGCTGATCGGCGTTATCATGCCGAAGCAGCAACCGGTATTCGGCTCTCGACGTTAAAAGCCGATACGGCTCATTGGTGCCTTTTGTACTTAAATCGTCAATCATGACTCCGATATACGCTTCGTCACGCCGCAAAACCAAAGGCTCCTGTCCCGCCACCTTCAACGCCGCGTTCGCTCCCGCGATCAATCCTTGTCCGGCCGCCTCCTCATAGCCGCTCGTTCCGTTCACTTGCCCGGCGGTAAACAAGTTTTCCACGACTTTGCTTTCGAGCGAAGGCTTCATTTGCAGTGGATCAATCGCGTCGTATTCGATCGCGTACGCGTATTTTTCAATGACGCAATGTTCCAGACCCGGCAAAGAATGCACCATCTTTTCCTGGACTTCGCAAGGCATGGAAGTCGAAAAGCCTTGAATGTAAATCGTATCCAGCTCTTTTGACTCGGGTTCGAGAAAAAGCTGATGGCGCGGTTTGTCGGCAAAGCGAACAAGCTTGTCTTCAATGCTCGGGCAATACCGGGGTCCCACGCCTTTGACAAGTCCCGAATACATCGCCGAGTCTTCCAAATGATTTAAAATGATTTCGTGCGTTTCCGGCGCGGTGTAAATCAAATGGCATATCTCCTGTTCAGAGAAAGGCAAAACATCTTCCGGCCGCGTCGTTTCAGAAAACCGCAAAAAGGCGTCCGTTCCCGGCTGCTCTTCTCCTTTGGAAAAATCAATCGTTTCTTTTTTTACCCGGCATGGGGTTCCTGTCTTTAACCGGAAGGTTCGGATCCCGGCTTCGCGCAGACTCTCCGATAACGAGTCGATTGTCGGCTGCTCTTCCGGTCCGCTCTTCGTCGCGGTATGACCGCGCAAAACACTGGAAGTCATATAAGTTCCCGAAGTCAGCACCACTGTTTTCGATGGAATAACCGTCCCGTCGACACACTCGATTCCTTTCGCTTTTCCTTCCTCGATCCAGACGCGGGCCGCTCCTTTTTCGAGGATATCCAAGTTTTCCTGCTGGAGAAGCGCTTCTTTCATGAATCGCTTGTATGCGATTTTATCGCTTTGCACGCGTAGCGACCAAACACCCGGCCCTTTTGTCGTATTCAGCATCTTAAACTGGAGGGCGGTTCGATCCGCGGCAACAGGCATGATTCCGCCTAACGCGTCGATTTCACGAACAACGATTCCTTTCGCCGGTCCGCCAACACTCGGATTGCAGGGCATGGATCCGACCATATCGAGATCCATCGTAACGAGCGCGGTCTTTTTTTTCATCCGGGCAGCCGCCATGGCTGCCTCAATGCCCGCGTGGCCTCCTCCGACAACAATCACATCGTACATGTTTAAGCCTTCTTTCTAACAAAATGCGCATTCAAATCCAAGTGGAATACCGTTTGCGGAATTTGCATCAGCGCCGTAAACGCGCCATACACGCCGACGGCAATCAATCCGTTGATTGCCAGTTTCACAAAACAAAGCCAGCGGGATCCTTCGGTTCCGTCCAGTCCGATCCAATTCAAAACCGACGCGGTTCCCCACAACAAAAAACAAGCGAGAATCTCAAGAATAAACTTGTGAATCAATCCTTTAAACTTGATTTGGTATACACGGCTCGCCTCTTTCAAATTCGAATAAATCAAATACGTCGCGCCAATCAACGAGGAAAGGATCGCGCCAGGATATCCGACAAGCCACATCAGCGGCACCATGAGCACGCCTTTGATAATCGTATAGTAGAGGAGCCGTTTCAAAACGTGCCGCTGCAAACCAAGCGCCATCATCAAATTGGTAATCACCGGTAAAATCGTTCCGGTAAACGCTTCAACCGCCAGCCACTTTAAAATCGACGTGGACAGTTCAAGATCCGCGCTGGAAAACATGACGTAGTTAATCGGTCCCGCATACACGAAAATACAAAAAGAAAGCATAAAACCAATGTACAAAATGATATTCAGGCAATCCAGCACATTGCTTCGCACAAGCTTCATATTTCGGTTTTCTAACGCCACTGTGATGTGCGGAATGAGCGCGGCTGTAAAACCCGGCGCCAAAATCATTGGAATCGCGATAATTTTCGTACCGGAAAAGTTAAACCCGGCTAAAATCAAATCGTATTGTTCCCCGTATCCTTTTAACTGCAATCCGATTGGAAGCAGCAAAGAATTGTAGAGCGAGTCACTATAGCCAAGAACCGCCACAACAAAGTACGGGATCGCGAGCAAAATGAATTCCCGAAATAGTTTTTTTGCCGGTACCGCTTTGGTTTTTTGCATTTTCGCCTGCTGCTGGATGGCCGGCATCTTTTTTTTATCGAACGCGATAATTTGCGCCAATCCGGCAATCGCCGCCACGACCGTACTGGAAACAGAGGCATACAAAGCCCATTTCCGTTCCATGCCTAGCACATACACGCAAAGGCAGGAAACACTCAACAAAAATCCAACACGGAAAATTTGCTCAAACGTTTGTGAAAACGCGTATTCTTCGATTTCTTTCCGTCCTTGCACAAAACCACGGAAAGCGGACAAAACCGGCACGAGAAATAAAGCGATGCTCAAAATACAAAGAACGGTCTGCATCGTTTTCACGTCGTTTCCATCGCTAATGACATGGGCGAGCGGATAGGAAATGAGCATCATAGTGACCATTCCGATAAATCCCGTCAAAGATAAAAAGGAAATCGAGATCCGTTTGATGAGCAGAATGGTCTTCGCGTCCCCACGCGTCGTGTATTTGGCAACGAGCGTGGCAACCGCAAATGGGAAACCAGCGCTAAATATATTTAAAAAATAGGAATAGAAAGTGTACGCCGTTCCATAAAAGTTTGTATATTGCGCTGAATCCAAAATGGAATTGAGCGGACTGACATAAAAAAGGCTGATAAGCTTCGCGAAAAAATAACCGCCGGTTCCAATCAATCCACTATATATAATTGATTTTTTTACATTTTCTTTTTGCATAGATACTCCTTCAGCTTCCCATTATACCATACTCTTTTTTCTCCCACATGAGAAACAAAAAATGTCCGGCAGACCAGACATTTTAATTTCGATTGTTGCCAAAAGGAACCATGCTCAGCAACGCGCCTATCGTCCCTAACGCGATCAGAAAGATTTTTCCCTCCATTTGACTAAACCAGCCAAACAAAGCGCCAAGCACAGGAACATGGAAACGAACTTTGCCAATGAGATCCGTATACGCCACGGGCTCCATGTCTTCCTGCGCGTTGGCATCCCCCTTTGTGATCAGCTCGTGGTTTTGTTTTTCATTTGCGACCACACGGTGCGTGACGACCGAATCGCGATGCAAAAACGCGATCACATCCCCGGGCTGCAAAGTTTCCGGCGCTTCATAACGTACGCCAATCAAGCTGCCAACCGGTATTTGCGGCGCCATGCTGCCACTGACGACATTAAACATTTCTATGCGAAACAAACCGGGAACGACCATCGCCAGTCCGCATAAAATGACGATCGCCAGCAAACCGTTTCCTAACCCGCGAATCCATCCGAGCCTTTTTTGTTTTTCTTCCGATTTTCTCATCTTCATCTATCCCCTTTACGAAAATTACGATACCATCATTGTCCTGGATTGACAACTAGCGCTTTTCTTTCCTTATCATCGTTCTATTTCTTGATTCTTTATCTCGTTGAAAATACAATAAATAAAAAGGAGAGAGAAACTATGAAACACATTGTTTTAATTAAACTCAAAGATCGTACCCTTGAAAATCAACAAGCCGTCGCCGCGATCTTAAAAAAAATGACGACAAAGACCATTCCGTATGCCGATTCTTTTTTTGTCGGAGAGGATTTTCTAGATTCTGAGCGAAGCTATGACGTTCTCCTGGAAGTCGAACTCCAGCGTCAGGATTTGGAACGCTACGCCAACGATCCGTTTCATGTGACTGTCAAAAAAGAATTCGCGCCCTATATGGATCACTCGGTAACGATTGATGTGGAATAGCATCCCGATTTGCACGTCCGAACAAGCCAGATTGGCAGATCAAAAAGCCATTTGCGACTATGGGATTCCCTCCCTCGTTTTGATGGAGCGCGCCGCCCTTGGCTGTGTCGAACGCATGCAAAGCCACATCCATCCAAACGATACAGGTTTGATTGTCTGCGGGCCGGGAAACAATGGAGCCGATGGCTTGGCGATTGCCCGCCTGCTTTCGGAACGCGGTTTTTTTGTAAAAATCGTCCTGCCCGATTCAAATCAAATGTCTTCGGATGAGAAGGTCCAGCTCCATATTGTGCAAAAACTGGCGATCGAGGCTTGCCCCTTATCCGCTTGTTCGTTGGAACCGTTGCTTCATTCGTGCGACTACATTGTCGACGCGATTTTCGGCTCGGGGCTTTCCCGGGCAATTCACGGACAATGGTACGAAACGATCGCTGCCATCAACGCCTCGGGCCGCCCGGTTTTTTCTATCGATATTCCAAGTGGTCTTGACGGGAATACGGGGATTGCACAAGGTATTGCGGTGAAAGCGGCGCATACCTTTGCGCTCGATTGCGTCAAATGGGGAGAAATCAGCCCGGAGGGCGCCCCTTATTGCGGGATGCTCCACCGTGTGCCGATAGGAATTCCAAGTGTTTTGCATGAGAAAGAAGCCAAGTGGCTCTCAAAGTCATCCCTTTGCCAAAAAATCCCAAAGCGGAGCCCATTTCAGCACAAAGGGGCTTTTGGCCGGGCTCTGATGATTGGCGGCAGTCCGCAAATGCCTGGCGCCGTTTCCATGGCTTCTTCGGCTTGCTTTCATAGTGGAATTGGCTTGCTTAGCGTATTCGTTCCGGACTCGATTCAGACGATTTTGCAAACCCGCTCGAGCCTGATCATGACGATTGGCGCCGAAGCGTCGAAAGATGGCTTTTCTCTGACCGCATACCAACAGCTTCAGCCGATTCTTTCCCGATTTGATGTTTTGTGCATTGGCAACGGAATGGGGAAAAGCCCTTCCACAGACGCGTTGCTTCAGACTGCTCTTAGTTCCGACGCCACCGTCGTGATTGACGCGGACGCGATCGCTTCAGCGGGACAGCATCCATTCTGGCTCGATCGGGAAGCTCCCGTCATTTTGACGCCGCATATCAAGGAAATGAGCGACTTGACCGGTCTTTCGATGCAGGAAATCAAAACACGTCCTTACAAAGCGGTGACTTCGTTTTGCGCCGCGCATCCGAATTGTGTCTTAGTTTTGAAGTCGTGCGCGACAATCATCGGTTATCGAAATCAGCTTTCTGTTTTGTTTTCGCCAAACAGCGCGCTTTCCAAAGGAGGCTCGGGTGACGTCCTCGCCGGAATTGTGACCGGCCTTTCCGGATGGATCAAAGATCCTTTCCTGGCTGCGCAATTCGGTGTTCTCGTGCATTCCATGGCGGCGAAGCAAGCAGCAAATCCGGTTAGTTTTACGGCGCTGGACCTCATTCAAAATTTAGATTTTGTTTTCGAACAATTCATAAAATAAAAGCGATCGAAATTTGATCGCTTTTTAATCGTATTGCAGACGTAAATAATATACCCGGGAATCAAACATCTTCGTATTGAACCCGTAGCTCTCCAAATCGCCAGAATCACCTGTCCAATCGTTGTTTAAAAAACACTCAAGGGCAGGCAACTGGTCTTTTTCGATTTGAAAAGACGCGTAAAACTCGATACAGTCGTTCAAACTTGGCTGCTCGCGATCGGGCGAAAACGAGATATCGGATATTCGCTTTTTAAGAATTTCCTGAATCGCACGAACATCTTGAAGAGAGCCTTTGACTACAACGTAAAGAATCGCTTTCATTCCTACGCCGCTTTCTCAAGTACATACTTGCAAAGTTTTTTCAAATTAGCGTCGTTGTTCAAATTCGTGACTTTGCCAAGTGAAAGATTCAGCGCGGCAAGCACAATTTCGTCTTTTTCCACCGCGATATTCAACGTTCCGGCTGCGTTTTCATAAAAAACGTCGAATAAATAGCTTGTTCGCTCTCCTTGCGTTTCTTTGGAGCGTAAATTGCACTGAAAAGCATCCTTGTTTTTGAGAATGATTCGTACAACGCCGACACCGGATAATGGTAGTGGTTTTGCCATAATCGTCTATCCTTTCTGTGCCTCGTATGTGATCTGAATGCCGAGGCTTGTAAATAGCGATAAATCCACATTGGATACCCGCGAAGTGATGTGAGCCTGGGTGTTTTTTAAAGCCGACAGCTGTTCCAGCGCTTTTCGGGCATTGGGATTTGTTCGCGCACTAAGCGAAAGGGCAATGAGCATTTCATTGGTATGCAGTCGCGGATTGACGCTTCCAAGATAAGCTGTTTTCAACGTTTGAATCGGGCTGAAGGACTCGACGTCAATCAGGATTTCCTCATCGGGAATATTGGCCAAATATTTAATGGCATTCATCACAATCGCCGCGCAAGGTCCCATAAAATCACTGGTTTTCCCGGTGACAATCGCACCGTCTTCCAGCTCGATGGCCCCGGAAAACGTCTTTGAACTTTTCTCTTTTTCATAAGCCGCCTTTACGCAAGGGCGATCCATTGGCGTAATACGGGCTTGCTGCATCAAAAGCTCTTGTTTCTTTAGTTCCTCTTCCGAACACTGGTCATTGACGTACCGTGTTTTCGTCGCGAAATAGCGACGAATAATTTCCTGATTTGAAGCGTAACGGCACGCTTCATCGTCTGAAATGCAGAGTCCGGCCATATTTACTCCCATATCTGTGGGTGACTTATACGGACTCATTCCGTAAATTTCTTCAAACATATGTTGAAGAACGGGGAAAATCTCAATATCCCGATTATAATTCACCGTGATTTCGTTGTAAGCCGACAAGTGAAACGGATCAATCATATTCACATCGTTCAAATCGGCTGTCGCCGCTTCATAAGCGATGTTCACCGGATGGTTGAGCGATAAATTCCAAATCGGAAAAGTTTCAAATTTTGCGTACCCCGCTTTTACCCCGTGACAGTTTTCATGATAGAGCTGAGAAAGGCAAGTCGCCATTTTCCCGCTGCCCGGTCCTGGCGCCGTCACGACAACAAGCGGACGGCTCGTTTTGATGTAGTCGTTTTTGCCAAAGCCTTCCTTTGAAATAATTTTCTTCGTATTCGTTGGATAGCCATCAATCGAATAGTGGCGATACACAGGTATTTTCCGGCGTTTTAATTTTGTTTCCAGCTGTTTGGCTTCCCGTTGACCAGAATAACGGGTAATGACAACAGATCCCACGTACAAGCCAATACAAGTAAATTCATCAATAAGCCGCAACACTTCCTCATCATAGCTGATTCGCAAATCCGAACGCATTTTGTTGTCATGCAAATGGTTGGCATTGATAGCAATCACAATTTCAGCTTGATCTTTTAATTGTAAAAGCATTTGAAGCTTACTGTCCGGCGCAAATCCCGGGAGAACCCGGCTTGCATGGTAATCATCAAAGAGCTTCCCGCCAAATTCCAAATACAATTTATCGTCAAACTGTTCGATTCGTTCCCGAATATGCTGGGATTGCATGGTTAAATACTTTTCATTGTTAAATCCAATTTTCACATTATTACCCCTTTGCTTTTCAGATTATAACATTGTTCTCTGGAAGGAAGCCAGTATATTTTTTATAGATTCCAAAAGACGAAAACAAAAAAACCTCGCCAGTGGCAAGGTGGTCGTTCGATCTCTCAAAACCAGAAACACGCCTTCTTTCTCTTTCCACAACCCCTTGGTCTTGGCAA